>DMBB01000055.1:0-498 GCA_003446295.1 Erysipelotrichaceae bacterium | reverse complement strand
GTATACGCTGATGCGTCCCTCATCAGCCGGTACCGCCGTTCAGAGCGTCGGCCGAAAAGCGGATCTGACATGGCAATGCGCATCTGCAGGGTCCTGTGGGAGCGCATTGAAAAAGCAGACCGCATCAAAGAACTGTGCGATCTGATGATGTGCAGTGAAGCAGATGAGCAGTCATTCTATGCATGGCTGTTTGAAAGCAGTCCGCAGGTACAGACAGCTGACATTACTGCTGAAAAGCTGATCTCCCTGATGAATACAGCGGTTGCTGTACCGCAGTCTGCAAGGCATGAAATGCCTGTACTGCCGGAGAGTGAGATCAGGAATATCTACCATGGAACAGCCGGACTGCGCAGCGCAGTACTGCGGTTTTTAAAGAACGCTGTGGAACAGCGTGTACAGCAGATGTTCCTGTACTCAGATGAGAACATGGACTGGCTGAGCGGTGATCCTGCCTTTTTCCGTGCGTGGGCTGTCCTGATGCATGCGTGTGTTGTCAAT
>DMBB01000105.1 GCA_003446295.1 Erysipelotrichaceae bacterium | reverse complement strand
AAGTACAGCAGCATGATCACGCAGATCGGTACGCGGGCAATGAACGGATCCCAGACGCCGAATGTATCACCGAATGTATATCCTGCACTCTCGAGGAAGCCGTTCAGTCTGACATAAGCGACTGCACCGGAACCCAGAGGGATCGATGTCTGGTCACACAGCATCAATGCTGCAAGCGGGAACATGACTTTTGAAGGGCTCTTATTGAACTTTTCGCATACTTCAAGAATCAGAGGATAAACGATAGCGAGACGTGTCAGAGCAGCTCCGAGGATGAGGCCCATGAAGAACAGAATGACCATGAAGATCGCGATGCACTTTTCAAAGCTTCCTCCGGAAACCTTATAAAGAACGTTGCCGATGTTCTTGATCAGTTTAGTTTTACTGAAGCCTGCAGCTACCATCATCAGACCAGGCATCATAATGATATTCTGGTCAGCGAATTTAGCCAGTGCTACTTTAGGTTCAACGCATCCTGTCAGTACAAGCAGCAGGACGATGAACATGGCGATACCGCCGAAGCTGTACTTGGTAAAACCAAGCATACCCAGCATGATCAGCCATATGACGATGTTGATCATAATTAAGTTTGTCATATTGGATTCCCTTTCTCCTTCTGTCCGCAGGAAGAACTTCTGTCATGTCTCCTCGTGACATCCCCTTCAGTTTTTCTTCTGCGGATCTCCTTGTACCCAAAAAATAGCACCGGGTCCGGAAATCACAAATCTCGATTATTTATCATTCATCATTGAGAAACAGCACATTCTTAACATGCAGAAAGATTGATTTTTGCGCGTTATTATCAGCTTTTTTCAAGTTTTCTACAATTTTGCACAAGATGCAGGATCTCCATTCATCCGCAAATGTAAGCGTTATCATTTATGAATCATAAATAATGAGGTGCAGGAAAACAGGTTTATGACTGAAATACCGTATTGTTTGATACGAAAAAACGATCGATCAGCGCTCACACAAAAGAAAAGACCGCCCGGATCTTGTTCCATCAGTGCGGTCTTAGCTTATCATCTGCGTGAAGAACTTATTTGATTTCTTCTTTCAGGCTCTTGGAAGCTTTGAATCCCGGCAGTTTGGATGAAGGGATTTCGATGGATTCCTTTGTCTGAGGGTTGATACCGATCCTGGAAGCACGTGTCTTGACTTCGAATTTTCCAAAACCTGTGATCTCGACTTTGCCGCCTTCTTTCAGCGTGTCAGTAATTGTATTAAAAACCAGTTCAACGATTTCTGCTGCTTCTTTCTTTGTCAGATCATGTTTTTCAGCAATAATTTCTGCAATGCCTTTTTTGTTCAATGTTTCCATAATTTAACCTCCGTGACCACTATCATAGCGTAAACATTTTATGCATTCAATACTTGTAAATTGAATATCAAACTGCGATTCCAGCTTTTGACTCCAACTGCTGAATTATATCTGTTAAATCAGTTTCAGTCAAATCTTTTACACCGGAAGCGTTTTTATGACCGCCTCCGTGAAAGCGTTCCGCAACATCATTGACAGACACATGTTTTGAACGGAGAGATCCGTCATAGATTCCCTTTACACTGATCCGTTCCGTAAATACGCACCATACTTCCAGCTCGGAAATATGACCGATCTCATCGATATAATTGCGTGCTTCGGAACCCTTCAGATGAAATCTGTTCAGTTCCTCCTGTGACAGGATCACATATCCCATATTTCTGTTTTCGCTGAAGCGTACAGCTGAACGCAGATAACTGGCAAATTCAAATTCACTGATCGTCCTGTCAAACAGTTCCCTGTTCAGCTCAGGAATGGAAAAATCATGTTCAGCAAGCAGGGCGGCCATTTTCAATGTATGAGCTGTCGTGTTGCTTGTTCTGAAACATAACGTATCAGTCAGAATACCGGCATAGAAACATCTGGCAGTATTGCGGCTGATGGGATACTGTGTACCGCTCAGCAGTTCCGTCAGTATCTCACAGGTTGCTGCAGAATCGTTGAAAACCATCCGGATGTCACCGAACGGCTCCCTGTCCGGATGATGATCGATCTTGATCACCTTAGCGGCAGTCAGTGCCCTTTCATCGTCGATCCTTTCTGTATTTGCTGTATCCAGCACGATCGCCAGACTTTTTCTGATCGTCTCATCACTGACTGAATCGGAATCCGGCCAGTGCCCTTGTGTGCATTTTTCGCTGCCAAGCGCATAAACCTGCTTCTCAGGCCAGTTTTCTTTCAGCCAGTTGAATAATCCGAACTGCGAGCCAACAGCATCACAGTCCGGATGTACATGACGATAAATTGTTATAATATCTGCTGCTTCAATTTCCTGAAGCAGCAGATCGGAGTGATTCATTACAGGCCCAGAAGTCTGCAGGTATCGCGGGCAATGACGAGTTCTTCGTTTGTCGGGATGACGTATACTGCGATCTTGGAATCAGGTTTGGAGATCAGGCATTCTTTGCCGTGGATCTTCTGGTTGAGGTCATAGTCAATGGAGAGACCCATACCTTCTTCAATGTGCTTCAGGATACGTTCACGAGTATTGGCATCATTCTCACCGAGACCGGCTGTGAATACGATCGCATCAGTATGACCCAGCTGCATGTAGTAGCCGCCGATGACATTGACAGCACGGTTGGCATACAGATCAACAGTCAGCTTTGCCCTTTCGTTTCCTTCATCAACAGCAG
>DMBB01000131.1 GCA_003446295.1 Erysipelotrichaceae bacterium | reverse complement strand
GCCCAGTCGAGCAGCTCCTGTACCGGCATTTCTTCTTCCGACAGATTGTCCAGACGAGGCTGATCGATGCGGCAGATGATGTGGTCGATGTCGTACAGATCGCTGAACATCTCATATGCTCCGAGGCAGTAGCAGCGCTCCTGCGGGTTCCCGTTGGCATAGACCGGTACGCCCTTCCCGAACTTCAGGTCGATGCAGTACAGCCAGTTGCCGCTGAGGATAATGCAGTCCGATGTGCCGAAGCCCTCCGGTACCCAGCGGCTGAAGTCGACTTTAACCTCAACGAACATGACTGTGTCAGCATTGTCCTTGCTGGCTGACTCGTACGTAGCGATGCAGTGCTCAACGTACGGCAGGACTTCAACGGCGGTGCCGCGCAGATCCTTGTCCAGAGAAGTAACGAACAGTTCGAAGTCAAAGGTGCCGGCTTTCAGGTACTGTCTCAGCATCTGTTCAGCGAGCTCATGTGCTCTGGTACCCTCGTCACTGTAAACGGATCTTGTATCCGGCATGTCCTTTGTCAGCTGGGCTGACGGGGTGCAGTGCATCCACCTGTCTGCGGCAGATGCACTGAGGACAGCATGAGCTCTTTCGCTATGCTTTCCCGGCATGATCAGGCCTCGGCCTTCTCGACAGCTTCGTACACAGCATCGATCTTGTCCGGCGGGATCAGTGTGAAGCGTCCCACACCGGCAATGCCTTTGACGATAGCCGCGACATTGATGCCTTCAGCCTTGCGCTGTGAGCAGAACTTCTTGAGCTGATCCAGTGTGTGTGCAGGCTTGTCTACTACCTCAGGTTCGACTACCTCTTTGACTGGCTCTTTGACCGGCTCTGCTGCAGGCTCTGCTGGCTTCTCTGCAGGCTTATTGGCGGGAGCTGAAGCTTCAGCCACGATCTCTGCGATCGACTTCTCAGGGGCCGCTGCAGCCTCTGCAAACGCGCCTGAGCTCATCAGTGCGGCGGCTTCAGCTACATCCGGCTGAATGACGATCGGTGCTCCGGAGCGGAGCTTGAGTACTGCTGCGAGTTCAGGCGTCAGCCCGAGCTGGATGGTTCCTCCTACGAGGATATTGATTGTGAATTCAGACATTTGTCTCCTCCTTTATCAGTTCGTTCAGAATTCCCAGTAATTTACTGATGTTGTCGATCCATACTGATTCTTTGCCGATCATCAGATGGATCTTTCCTTTCACGGCATTGTCCAGGTATATGCAGACATTTTCGCCGTGGTTGCCGGTGACCGGCAGATAATAACGTCTGCCGGACAGTGTGGTCTTTACAGGTGTCATTTCTCCTTCTCCTCTTCCCCGATCAGTTCGATCAGCTTTTCAGTCAGTTCTCTCCGGTGCTCCGGACTGAGCTCTACTGTCTTGATCTTCTTCTTAGCCTCAACGTTGCTGTCCAGGCCAAGCATGTCCCGGACCTCTTCGATCCTGCCGAACAGATAGACGACCCTAAGCTCCGTGATGATCATCCAGGCAATAACTACGATCATCGAAATGATCCTGATCATGACTTAAGGTCCTCCTCGCCTGTTGTATTGACCTGATCTCTGAGAGTCTCAGGATTGATGTCGAAGTCATCACCCATAAGCTCGGCAAGAGACCACAGGATCTTAAGCTTCTGATTATTCTCGATTGATTTCCTTAAGGTAATGAAATCCCAGATCAGCTCATGCGGAGAGCCTTCAAAGCTCGTGATGCGTTCAATTGCATCTTTCCTGGTTTCGGCACGCTTGACTTCGATCATGAGAGCACCTCCAGCAGCATGTGCTGCCACAGAGCGACATCGAGCAGAAGCATCGATACGAAGATCCAGAACCACATGAACGCTGTGGCTGACGGGAGGCCTTCAGGCCTGTTTGATGTGTTTTTCATTTCTTTCTCCTTCCTTGGTGGGGTCAGGTTTACGATTGTCTGCGTTTGAGAAGCGCGATCGCCAGGTCACACTTCTCTTCGTTGGTGATGGACATTCCGGCGAACCGTTCAACGAACTCATCGACCCATTCCTGTTTGAACAGGTAGCCGTACGAGCATCGTATGGATCGGATCATATTCTTACGGCGCCAGAGTCCTACGTTTCGCTTGGTGGCATGGAGCATCTCCGCCACCTGTGCTGTTGTCAGATACTGGTTTTCCATTAGATCTCCTTCCAGCCTCAGACTGCCGTGTATTGAAACGAGGCAGTGTTTTTTTTCCGGCAGTCGGAGGCTGATATCACTCATCGCAGGTCGGGACAGTCAGATCGTCACGCTTAGTTTTGGGAAGAATTATGTATGACGTTGATTGACGAAAAATGCTGTCAAAAGGAGGATTCATCTATGAGTCTGACCGCCCCGAGCTGCGATGATGTGACACCTATTACCATTTAATGGTTGTCATCGGGCATAATAAAAGTTTTAGTTGGCGGGCAAAGCATCTCGACCGGGATCTTGTACAGCTCGGATAATTTCGTGTGCGTCTCCCAGGTCGGAATAGTTTTCCCGGATTCGTAGTTTCTGAGCGTTTTTTCTGATATTTTCAGCATATTTGAGACATCGTCCAAGCTCAGCGCGGCATTGATCCGTGCCGCGGCATAATTGATTCTTACATCCTTTGCTTCCATTCCTTTGCTCCTTTCGCCTACCACAATACTACCGTTTAATCGTAGTGTCAACCGTTAAATGGAAATATTTTGCCGAAATGATTGAAATTTTTACCGATTAAAGGTACTATTTTACTAGTAAGAGAGGTCATTACTATGAGTAACAATGCAAGGGACACGTTCAAAAAGAATCTGCATTACTATATGCAGAAGAATAATAAAAGTCAGTCTGATATATCAAGAGATTTGAAAGTTCCGCTTTCAACTGTTTCAAACTGGTACAACGGCACTAGCTATCCCAGGGTAGACAAGATGCAGGCCCTTGCCGATTATTTCAATACGAGTATGAAGAATCTTACCGACGATCAGGAAGAGGTCGTCGAGCAGACATTCTCTTCAGCTCAGGAAGCGGTCAAATTCATTCTTGAGAATCCGGTCGTTGAGGCTTTCGGCGGCTACGATCTGGACTCCATGACAGATGAAGAGATCACCCTCTTTGCTGAAGGCATCGCAAACATGATTCGTCAAATGGCTCAGTTTAAACAAGGAGGTCAGGGGGATTAATGGATTATTTGACAACGATCAGGCTCGCAGAGTCACTCCAGGATAAGAGTATCTACGATGCGCTTGCAGAATTAAAAATACCGGTCATCATACAGTCGAATTTTCTCGACGGCAAACATGACGCGGCGATCATATCGGACAACGGGGATGCTACGATCTTCATCAAGCCAGACCTCGGCTTGCCTTATTCGGAATTCCTGTTGTGGCATGAGCTCGGTCACTTCCTGGACAGTGCTTTCTCAACAGAAAAATACCGGTACAACAAATCGTCAAAGAAAAGTGACGAGGAACGAACCGCAAACACTTTCGCAGTCGTCCGGCTGCTGGGCAGATACAATTTGGGAGACAAGGACATCATCTCCGCTTCACGTGAGCACGGAATCCCTACGGAGATCACTAAGGACGTGATATTCAGCATGCGGAACCTGAGCAACAACCGGGTAGCAAGACATTACTTCGATCAGTACAGATAATAAAAAAAAGATCTTCCGGAGCGGCAACTCCACGAAGATCAGAGAAGAAAAGTATATAGCCCCACCAAGGAATATACACGTTTTCCTTTTGTATTGTACCACAGAAAAACGTGCCTGCGGCAGCACGTTCCTCTGGAAAGGGTAGCTAATAATGAAAAACCACGACCTAGGAAAGCTCCGGGAGAAAAGTACCAGAACCTACCTGTATTATAACTGCCGGGCTGACATAACGGAAAAACTTTAGTTGGAGGATTTTTATGGCTAAGAAAGAACAGTACATAACCAAAGAAAAGAACAAGTCCGGAACGGTCTTCCGCCTCAGGATCCGTGCTTACGGACAGGAGTATCATGAGTCGTTCAAGGCCTCTGATTATGGCTCAGAGAAGATCGCGCTTGAAGCAGCGAAGCAGGTCCGGAACGAGAAGCTCCTTGATATGCAGGCAGGCAGACAGATCCGGCAGCTCTACCCTACCGTCGCAGAGCTTTACCAGAAGAAGTTCGATCTTTTCAAATGCCGGAAGAAGACCCGTGACAAGCATGATTACTTCTACCAGTACATCCAGCCACTGGGCGATATGCAGATCAACGAGGTGACTGCAGCGGATGTCCAGGAGACGATCAATGAATACAGCAGGAACCATTCGTATGAAGCCACACGAAGGGTCCGGGGCGTATGGAGTCAGATCTACCGCACCGCACTGATGCTCGGCTATGATGTGATCGACAGGTCCCAGCAGATCGTGCTCCCGCAGAAGTCCATGTGCAAGCCGGTCAACCACCGTGACCAGTCACTCATAGCGACAGACTTCGATGACTTCTGTGATGCACTGCTGCAGTACCACGACTATGACGAGGACGGGCGATACAAGTCACGGCAGGTGTGGTATGCGCTGCAGATCATGTCAGGCTGCGGGCTCCGGCCTGCGGAGACGTTCGCCCTGCGGAAGGATGACATCTTGTTCATCCCCTATCCGCACATCGCTGTACGGGCCTCTATCCGCTCCACAGAGGATGAGTACAACCAGGTCAGCGCCACCAAGACCGGCAAGTCGGTCCGGGATGTGCCGGTGCCTGACTGGCTGGTCCCTGTCCTCCGGCAGCTCAAGGATGAACGTGAGGACTTTCTCTTCACGGATCCAGACGGAGCCTTCTGGGACATTGACGAGCTCAGCGACTATATCCACAGAGTATCCGTGAGCTGCGGGATCCCGTTCAACATGTACCGGCTCAGGCATAAGTTTTCCACGGACCTCTATCATGATCAGGTCAATCCTGTTGCGATCCGTGATCTGATGGGACATGAGAGCGAGTCAGTCACCATGGACTATGCGGTCAGTTCCGAGGAGGAACGGCAGGAAGCTGTCCGGAACCGGAAGTACTCCTGAAATTTTCGGCAGATTTTCGGCAAAACATTCGACATTAGTTCGACATTGGTTCGACACTCGGTCGTTCAGAGAATATCCTAAAAGCATTAAAAAACCGCATGATTATGCGGTTTTTCGTTTATTTCGACATCAGACCTGCAATAGATCTACAGTCGAGCATGGTGACCTCTGAGGGACTCGAACAGATATCGGAAAAGCCTATGTTTATGCGATTTTTTAATATTCGCCTCGGATTTTCGGCAGATTTTTCGCCAAAAACTAAGTGCATCGGCAGGACCATGTTCGGTATGCTGAAGAATAGTATGCCCAGCAGGATCAGCATCGAACAAATCAGCAGCTCAATTACGGTTCTCATTTGATGAGCTGCCAGCCGGCAGGATATGCCTCAGGTGTCCAGACGTTGGATGGGATCAGAGACTCATAGATATGTCCGTCCCAGTATCCCCTCTCACCAAGAGCGAAGGCTTCCGCAGCGCTGATCGGGTCCGGGATGATACGACATCCATCCACGTACTCGATCTTCACCCATAGGCTCGGAGCCATATCAGGCGCATTCTCCTCACGGTCCCACAGATCGACTGCAGCCTGGTGCAGGATCCCGTTGAAGTTGACCCTGGTACCGGCTTTGATCAGTGATCCGTCATAGTGCATGGATCGGTACAGTTCCGGAGTGACCGATGCGCCTTTGTCATCGATGATATCACGCATCTGGACGAACAGTGTCAGAAATTCTTCAAACGTCATCAGAGCACCTCCTGGATCCTGCGCTGGAACTCAGCCTCAAAGTCTTCCGGCTCCGGCTGTGGTTCAGGCTCTGGTGCGGGAGTGATCGTCCAGATCTGCACGATCTCTTCGCCCTGTACTTCATAGTGATCGACATAATCGTATCCCTGTTCCGGCACAGGTTTCTCCGTGTAGCGGACCGGAAGATATCCAAGCAGAAGCAGGACATCTTCCGGAGGATATTTGATCGTCAGCGTTTCGGGGGAAAGTCTCAGCTTTCCGTTCTCATCTACTTTTCCGTAGTCCCTATGCGTTACCTCACATTTCAAACGGCTTGTTTGTGTACCCTTTTGCACACACACCGCTTTCCATAGTTCTTACCTGCTTTAAAGCCTCAATGGCGATACGCAGGTCTTCTTCTTTGCACTCCACGTATGTCATCGGATTTTCTACCATATCGGTGAACACCTCCAATGCGTGAATTCTTTCTTCCTCTGTCATGTTTTTCTCCTCACGGATACCCTCCGCCTGCGATGTTCACTATAGATACTAACATTATCCACAGCAGAATCATCAGCAGGCAGAGAATACATTGTAGTTGTTTCATTTATATGCAGAAGCCGAGAGCCACGCCGTAAGTGTAGCTGGGAGGGTTATTTTGGTTATTGCCACCGTTGCCGACATAGTCGAAGCTGGTACCGGAGTAGGCACTGCGCAACCACCAAAAGTTAGCTGATGTAGTTCCATATGTATGCTTGATTCTCTTTGCGTTGGTGTTCTTAAACAGAGAATAATACAGGCTTGAATTCCCGAAACACTCCGCATAAGACGGAATCCACACATCATCTGTTGTAGTCTGTGTTTCGCCTGTTCCTGCTGTGTTACGTGCCGGCTGTGTCTTAGTGACTCCAAGGATTGCGTTTCTGACTTCAGACGGAATCAATGGCTTGACAGTATTATTCAAATAATAACGCATCTCCGAATGTTCCCATCCACCAATAGTGCCTGTTCCTAACTCATAATTATCCAAACTTCTAACTGTACAATTTGCAATAACAATATTGTCAATGGTAACGCGTGCATCTACAACGGCTTTTGATCCATCGTTTGATGTATTGCAGAGATGAATAGTGGCAGTACTAGAATAGTCTTGATTAGTAGTTGTTAATTCATAATCAATTGTATAGGTCGTACCATTCACAATTGTCAAATCATAGTTTGTATCGGATACTACCATAGTGTTGGCGACTTCAACACCGTCTATTTTTAACGAGAAGAACGCCCTGTCCTTATCTCTGCTACCGCCAGCAGTAACATACCTAATACGAAGGGTCTCGTCCTTAACTGCGGTAACGGTGAAAGTGATTTTGGCGGTGTTGTTTGCAACGTATCTATTATTTGCCGTCCATTTGTTGTAATATAAATTTGTTGTAGAGGTGGAAGCCCGTGTAAAACTCGGCCCTTCCTCATACTTATAGTTCGTTACAAGCCCAGGATTCATCTGATGCTTCGTCTTTAGTACATCTTCGCAGATCCATGAGATATGTGCCGCGCCCTGTCCATCTGCTCGTGTATCCACATCGAATCCGGCAATCTGCATGTTCACATATCCTTCAGACCCAAGGTTCAGTGACATCGTGTCTCCAACAGCATATCGTGTTGCGTAGTCTCCTTGCTGAACATGCTGAAGAATTTCTGCCCATGTATCTGTGATGGTGTGCTCGGGTTCGGGTGCTTCAAACTGTGCGTAACAATTAGTATCTCCTGTAATATTTTGACCAGTCGGCTCAAATCCTTTAAACGAATTTCCACTACTATCTGTTGGAGTACTACCAGTATAAGTAGCTGACCCTCCGTACTGTACATTTGGTACTGTCTGCAATAATGTTGTGCCGTTGTAGAATTTTACGGTGTATGTCCTTACTGTTGCTGTGTAGGCGGCATAAACCGTTCTGTCAGCTGTAACATTCGTCAGTGCGTCGCTGTCTGCAGATGTTGCGTTTTTGCTTTTACTCCATCCAACGAACGAATAATTGTACTGAGCCGTGCTCGATCTTGACGGTGTACCTGTGTATCCGCCATTACCGCCATCAGTGATACTTTCAGTGTGAATCAGTGTGCTGCCGTCATAGTTGTAGTAGTACAGGTTAGCCGTCACGTGGTCTGCTGTTACAGTGACATACGGATATCTAGAGTTGAATGCCGCTATGTCAGCACCAGTCAGATTAGTCGTGTGGATCGTTCCGCTTACCTGTGCATTTTCCATGTTGTTGCCGGATTCATCAAGTCCACGCATGGTATCGAGTTTATCTAAGATAGCAGAGATCGCCGCAGCATCTGCAGCAGTCCAATAAAAGCCGATCAGCCTTACACGACTGTTAGCGGCCAAACCCATGACTATACTCTTGCTGTCAACAGCAGCTGATACGTTCTCAAGTCTCAGTGTAGTGATGCTTGAGAAGTCATCGTTAGCTACAGTGAAGTCGTTGATCGCCGTCTGGTTCCGGATCGTGAGGTTCGTAATCGTGTCAGGCAGATGGAGCGTTTTCAGGATACCGCCGTTCGGCAGCGTGATACTTGTGATGGATGTGCCTTCAAAATACACGTGCTCGATGTTTGTACAGCCGGAGATGTCGACAGCCTGAGCAAGAGCCACACAGTTTCGGACGTCAAGTGTTCCGAGCAGGACGTTGTTGCCAAGGTACAATTCAGTCAGATTACCATTCTGATAGTTGCCGCCTTCGCCAAGCTTTAATGACTGGAGCTTCGTTGCGTTGGTGAAGTCTGCATAACCGACCATCAAGCCTGAGAGATCTCCTACACTCTTCAGCTGACTCGCTGAATAGATATAGATTTCAGTATCATTGACATTGTCCAACGGGCATACCAGCTCATACGCCTGGTTCCTCGCCGCTCTGGTCTGCACCAGGTAAGAGCCGTATTTGATCGAAGCATATATGTCAGCATATGGTGTGACGGTGATATTCGCCTTGGCATACCCACGGACAGTGATGACATCAGTCAGAGCATCGCCGGCATTGTATTTCGAGTCGATATATCTGAACCTGTTGTACAGCCACCACTTCCGCTGTTCTTCCTTGGATCCCTGAGCCATGCTGAGGTATGAGCTGTTGTTATCCTCGATCAGCGGGTCGATATACTTGTAGAAGGCATCCTCATTGAAGATGGCCTCAGGCCATTTATCCTGATGCGTCTCGAACATTTCCTCGACCTTGCTGTAAGAAAGCTTCCCGGTGGAGCGCAGAGTCTGATACATACTCTGCAGCTCATCACCGAAACACGCTCTGAGGTTAGTCCACAGCACGGAATCCTGACCGTTGTATACGTCCGCTCCACCTTCCGTCTGGTCGATGTCTTCTAAGTTATATGAGAATACCAGCGCACCTTCGTTATTGATACCGATAGCGGTATCCATATCGTATGGCAGAAATACTATTTTTTTGCTCATAGATCAGACCTCCGATCCCATGAATGACGGGAACATGTTCTTTGCGCGGGAGTCGACCATGAGGAAGAGCTCCGTGAAGAGATAATAGAATTCAGCGCTTTCCAGTTCGACCCAGTCTCCGAGCTCAGCCTTGAACTTGGCAAGTCTGTATTCCGATGTATCGTTGCTGTACGTCACTCCGTCATACACCACAGAATTGCTCAGGGCATTGCCGGTGGCTGCTGTGGTGTCGGTTGAGACGATCCACTTAGCGAAGGCTTTCAGCTGTGCGTTGTTCGTATATGCCGGGTCAGTATCCGGGTATCTGGCCTCGAAGTCGCTGAGCCAGGCTGTACCGGTGTAGTCATCAGACTTCCATACGACACGGCTCGATGTGTTGTTCAGAATCTCCCAGGACTCATCACCTTCCTGGAATCCGAAGACATCTTCCGTTGACTTGTCATTGTTGAAATTGTACTTTCCTACAAAGGACACTGTAGTGCCGTCATCCCAGAAAATGACGATAGGGAAACCGTCAATGCCTTGTCTGATACGCGCGTCCTCCTGCTGTGCCGGAGTCTCGTACGGGCATGCGTCGTTGTACAGTCTTACGAGCTCCACATTGTTGGCACCTTCGGATGATGCTACGTCCGCTTTGAAACAGAACGTATTGACCGGAATGCTGTCGCTTCTCAGTTTATACTTTGCTGTTGCTGTAGAGTCTCCGTTCATAACGAAGCCGTTCTTAAACTTAGCTTTGTAGTTTTTTCTCGCGTAGTATTGCGAGGAAGTACCCTGAACGTCAAACTGTGCATCGGTAAAGGTAAAGCTGTTAGCCTCGTTGACAGGGTCAACATAATATCCACTGACTGTCTTCTTGTCACCCTTGTACTGAGGCAGCTCCGGAGCCTGAAGTACCATGTACGGCAGATCATGAGGGAGCTTCTCAATAACGATCTGACCATAAGCGTCGTAGACATTGTTCCTGTTGTATCTATCAAGCATGTCATCGATACTCTGGGAATCTGCGATCCAGTTATCCAGCAGCTGATACCTTGTCAGGTCGTTGTCATAGACCCTGATATTGTAGATGTCAGTTGTGCAGCTGTTGGAACCGATACTGATATACGCAGGTGTCGCCTGTGAGAAGTCATCATCGTCCGGGTAACGGATGACACCGGACATAATGCCGTTGATATAGCAGTATATGAGCCTCTGTTCAGTACGCTTTTCTACTACGAAGGCAATGCGTACATGCTCATCGTCTTTGAACTGTGTGCTGATTTCTGACTGTTCTGATGTGAGTCTAGCCAGCTGCGGGGTAATCTTCAGCCCGCGGTCGTCAGACAGACACGACATGATCGTCGCGTCATAGTTCATGACGTTCTTCGTAGCGAGCTCTACCTCGATGGTCTTGCCCGTCGTACGGAAGTCCGTGGCGAAGATGCGGTACGGAATGGTGACTCTTGCGTCACCTGCTACACGCAGCACTGTCTCGCCTTCCGCATCCATCTGCCAGCCGTCAGAGGTCCAGTTAAAGCTGTCGAGCTGTGCCTGGATGTTCTCATAGCGCCAGATAGATCTGTTCGTCTCACTGTTAGACCTTCCTTTGCTGGTCAGGTACAGTGCGAGGTTCTGTGTCTCCGCCTCAACGTCGATGTCGCTTTCAGTAACGGTCAGGTTGATCGTCAGTGTAGTAGTAGAGCTTCCGCTTCCTGCTACGATGCGGATGACCTGCCCGCCGATGGTATCGACGCGATAGTTGAATGTCTGCTTCGTACGGTCAGCGGTAAGATCAGCGACCTCGTCACCGGTGACGTAAATCTTCACAGGTGTGGTGAGCGCTGACGGGTTGTACACGAAGTATCCGATCTTCAGTGAGGTATACTGAGGCACCGTTGAATCATGGAAGTCTGTGGTGATAATGACTGATGAGTTTCCTTCCTCGAGGCAAATCAGCTCGTAGTACAGTGTGTTGGACGTTACTGTGCTGCCATTCACTGATGCGGTGAAGTAGCACTCAAACGTATGCATGCCATGCGTCTGAGCCGGAATCGTGAACGTCTGCTGACGTCCTGATGTAGTTACCTCGGTAACGCCTATCTGACTGCCGTCGATCTTGAAGTATACGGTCTTTGTCAGATTGCCGACAGGAGTGTAGGCGAATTGGACCGCACCGGTGTATGGGACAGACGCGTCGAAGCTCGATGTAACGTACAGATTCACTACGATAACTGTAAAGGACACTGTTCTCGTATTGCCGTATACGTCCGTAACTCTAAGCTTGACTATGTTCGTTCCGGCACCCAGATATGGTGCAACATTGATGGTTATCGTGCCCTGTGCTATATCCTGTGTCACCTTTGTTGAGCTGCCGACGAGGACCTTGAGAGTACCCGGTCCGGTTGACGAGCCGGTTTCCACTGAAGACCAGTTGATCGACAGGTAGCAGTCGTCGGATGCTGTTATCGTGCTTGAGTTCCAGCCGGTGTTGTTTGTAACTGTAAGTATTGCGTTATTGCCTCCGCTGCCTCCGCCACTGCTGGCGAACGGTCCGATAGGACCTGCTACGATCTCTCCGTCTGATGTCAGGTACAGATACCCGTCTTCCTCATATGCGTCATCGATCTTTTCAAGGATCGTTGCTTTCATCTGAGCAACATCGTCCTGTATCTCATGATATGACTGTATATCCTCTCGGAGTTCGGCAATCTCGGCCAGATACTGTTCGATCTGAGCGATGATCTCCGGATCGTCCGGGATGTTGCTTCCGTTTGGTTCAATACCAGGCAGGACAGTACCGCAGTAATAAGTCGTGTTGTATTCTTTAATTACCTCATTTCCGTCCAATAATCTGGCACAGATTGAAAATGGTACCGTCCCCGCACTGGCGCATACCTTGTGACTGATAGGCCAGTCGAACGTGATCTCATCTTCTTTTGTAACTACATTATCCGCAAGCGCTGAATCTGTCTCTCCGGCGGCAGTCCTGTAGTTGATGCGGATCAGAAAATCAGTCAGATCATTACCATCGACATATCTGGGCATCCTGAAATGTTTCGTTTCAACATCGCGATCGTTGTACACACCCAGCACATTTTCGCCAGATGGTACTGTCATAGTTCTCAGGTCGCTATTAATAATAATGTATTCCCTAGACGCCCTCCTTTACGGTTCGATGCCGGGCAAAACTTTACCTGCCCAATATGTCGTATTGAATTCTTTGATTACCCTGTCGTCATTCAGAAGGGTAAAACATAATTGTACAAGAGCGGTTCCAATCGCTGAACACACTGAATGGGGAACCGTCCACTGAAAGGTAATGTACTCGTTGTCAGCCTGCACGTTCTCTGCGTAGGAAGAGTCCACAACACCTTCAGGAGTACGGAAGTTGACTTTTGCAGTGAAGTCAGCCAGGTCTAGGCTTTCATAATATCGGGGAACCTTGAAATACTTGACCTCGATATCCCGATCGTTGTACACACCTAGTACCTCTTCCCCAGCCGGAATCGTCATGGTCCTCCGCTCGATATCTACTGTAATGTATCGGATATCAGTCATCGCCATGTCCCTCGCCCTCGGAATAATAATTCATCGTACTGACTCCGAGGCAGGACCCAAGCAGTGTGGCAAGTGCGAGCACCGTAGTCTTGATCTGTTCAACATACGGCAGGCCCCATGCGTCACCAACGACCGCGTAGAAAGCGCCAAGCGCCGGGAGTACGATTAACGAGATCCACTTCAGAATGTCATAAGTCTTATTTGAGAATTTCATAACGGTATCCTCCTTACAGAAAATCATGTTCCTTTTCGGCTTTCCGATAGCAGTCTTTAATATGTTCAATAGAAAGTGTGGCTTTATTGTTTTTGAACCCTGGATGGGAAGCACAGTATCTTTCATATTCGTCAATGTCCGACAGGATCATGTCGAATGATTCCTTACTGTGACGCTGATCACGAAGCAGCTCTTCGTTGAAGTTTATGACATGCCGTCTTGCATCTACGGCGCTTCGTTCTGCGTTCTGGTTCTCCATCTGATCCACTTTGGTACGGAGTTTATCCACATCGTTCCTTACCTCCTGCACTGCGCTCAGAATGTCTTTGTTCGATGCCTTCCGCTGTGTCAGCCAAGTCCAGAATCCGGTGGATCCGAATATGGCTGTAATCACAGCGGCAATTAACTCCCATGGTAGTCTATCCATCTATCGCTTCCCTCACTTTCTGAATGATTGCTTCGAGTTCTTTAACTCTTTCTCTGAGCTCGTCCGCTTCATTCTCAGAGGG
>DMBB01000029.1 GCA_003446295.1 Erysipelotrichaceae bacterium | reverse complement strand
GTCAAAGCATCCATGCGTCTGTACAACTTCATGATCTTCTGCATTCTGCGCTCCGGCGGGGATGCAAAGGTCATTCAGTTCCTTGATTCAGGTCTTGAATGGCTGGTCGGACTGCCGTGTGCCTTCCTGTGCGTAAAGGTGCTTGGCATGACGAATATCGCAGTCGTGCTGCTGATCACACAGCTGGAACAGCTGATCCGTCTGATCTTCGGCATGAAGCGGGTGCGTTCCTATCAGTGGGCGAACGATCTGACGCAGCTTGTCTGATGAAACTGATCATAACAGTGTTATTTACAATCAATGTATCCATCCTGAGGATACATTTTTTCATGAAAAAGCCCAGGATAGAGCGTTCATCTTGTGAATGCTCCATGAACATACTAAAATAGAATAAGAAGCTGATCATAAACCGCAATCATTTACGAATATCGAAAAGGGATCATGAACGATGAATGATCCTGTCTTTCCATGCGAAAACATGCTTTTGAAGATGAAAAGCAGAAAGGAATGGAATATGGCAAACAGATTATATTGCCGTGCTTTTCAGACAGGGATGAAAATCGGCAACTACTTCCTCGGCTACCGGACGCCCGAATATATCGAGGGACCCGGTTCTGTGAAAAAACTGCCTAAGATGATACGTGAAAAGGGCATCTACAAAGTTCTGCTGGTTACAGACCAGAGCCTGCTGAAGATCGGACTTCCTGACGGACTGATCAAGGCAATGAAAGAGGCGCATCTGGAATATGTGATCTTCGCAGATATCCAGCCCAATCCGACTGATGAGAATGTGGAAGAGGGATACCGTATATTCAAAGAGAATTACTGCCAGGCGATCGTAGCGTTCGGAGGCGGGTCTCCGATCGACTGCGCAAAAGGGATCGCAGCGAAAAACGCACATCCCCGCAAAACAGTTTCCCAGATGCAGGGGATCCTGAAAGTGCACTGGCCAATCGTTCCGTTCTGGGCGGTCCCCACAACATCCGGGACCGGTTCGGAAACGACGCTGGCTGCGGTGATCACGGAAGCAGCTACGCATCATAAAGCTTCCATCAACGATCCTTCGATCCTGCCCAGATACGCAGTGCTTGATCCGGAACTGACAGTCGGACTGCCGAAAAAGATCACTGCGACCACAGGCATGGATGCACTGTGTCATGCTGTGGAGGCATATACAAATCACTACTACAACACAAAAGAAGAAGACGACAGGGCGAAGGAAGCTGTCCGTCTGATCCATGACTATCTTTACAGGGCATATGAGGATGGCACGGATCTGGAAGCACGGGCAAAGATGCAGCTGGCAGCGTTCCACGCCGGCAGAGCATTCACGAGAGGCTGTGTCGGTTACGTGCATGCTGTAGGACATACCCTTGGCGGACTGTACGGGGTACCGCATGGTCTTGCGATGGCAGTGATCCTGCCTCATGTGATGAGACAGTTCGGTCCTGCAGTATATGACAAACTGGCAGACCTGGCTGATGTATGCGGTATAACAGGAGCAGACAGTAAAGAAAAAGCCGAAGCGTTTATTGATTGGATCGAAGAAATGAACCGGAAGATGGATATACCGAAGGGCTTTGACTGCATCAGGGAAGAAGATATCGACCAGATCATCAAATGGGCGGATAAGGAAGCCAATCCCCTGTATCCGGTTCCTGTCATCTGGAAATATAAGGACTTCAGAAAACTGATCGATACGATCAGGATCACCGAATAGCTTAGATCATATCAGGCGGAGGGCACACGTCCTCCGTTTTTGTGGTATGGTATCTTACAGATATTTCTTGAATCTGAAAGGAAACGTATCATGACAGGACGTTCAATCATAAAGCTGCTCAGCAGATCCTCAGCGATCATACTTTGCCATGCATTGTTTTTTGCATGTTCCGGATGCACGAACAAACAGCCTGAAGGTGAAACAGAGGAACCTGAACAGGAGACTGCGGAACCGGTCGAAACGGAATCGGCTGATATGGAAATTGAAGCAATACTGGAAGGAATGACACTGGAGGAAAAAGTGGGTCAGATGATCATGCCTTCATATCGTATATGGGGTGATGCGCAGAAAAACAACGTCACGGAATTGAATGATGAGATCCGTGAAGCCATCGGCAGATACCATTATGGGGGGATCCTGCTGTTTGCGGAAAATCTCCGTGATCCGGAACAGACGCTCAGACTGATATCCGGCCTGCAGAGCATCAGCAGTATTCCGCTGCTGATTTCCGCAGATCAGGAAGGCGGCTATGTCACACGTGTCAAGTACGGAACATCAGGTCCGGGAAACATGGCCTTATGTGCCTCGGGCAGCACGGAAAACGCCAGGACCATGGCATCCATATACGGAGAAGAACTCAGGCTGCTTGGCATCAATACTGACTTGGCGCCGGATATGGACGTCAATAATGAACCTGCCAATCCTGTCATCGCGATCCGTTCATTCTCGGATGATCCGGAGAAAGTTGCTGCATATGGTCTTTCCTATATGCAGGGACTGCATGATCAGGGAACGATCGCTGCGCTGAAGCATTTTCCGGGACACGGCAATACTGATACGGACAGTCATACCGGATTTCCGTGTATCCGCAGCACATATGAAGAACTGCAGCAGTGCGAGCTGATCCCGTTCAAAAAAGCGATCGATGGCGGGGCGGATATGGTCATGACGGCACATATCCAGTATCCTCAGATCGAAACACAGACATACACATCCGTATCGACCGGTGAACGGGTATATTTGCCGGCAACGATGAGCAGAACGATCCTGACGGATATTCTCAGAAATGATATGGGATATAAAGGCGTGGTCATATCCGATGCACTGGATATGGCTGCGATCAAAGATCACTTTTCAGATGAAGATATGCTGTGCATGACAATCAATGCCGGCGTGGATCTGCTGCTGTTTCCTGCAGTCAAAAGCACTGAAATGTTTCATGAGAGTATCGAACTGACGGAAACAGCGATCAGACTGGCTGAAGAAGGAAAGATCAGTTCTGAGCGCATAGATGAATCCGTACGGCGCATACTGACATTGAAAAAGAAATACGGTCTGCTTGATCAGAAGGACTTCACGGTTACGGAGGATCAGATCAAGGCTGCCGTAAACGGGGTGGGAAGCGCGGAGCATATTGAAACTGCATGGAAGCTTGCCGGACAGGCTGTGACGCTCTATCAGAATCACGATCAGGCATTCCCGATCAGCCTGCAGAATGATGAGAAGACACTGATCCTGTTTGCCAACAACAGCGCCAGCAGACTCGGCCAGGGACAGCATGCGGCAGATATCATGCTGGAGCAGGGCGTCATACAAGATGCTTCAAAGATCTCTGTGATGGTCCATAAACCGAACAATACCGAAGATTGCTTCAATGCGGCAAAAGAGGCTGATCACGTGATCCTTGTATACAGAACATACTCGGAAGACTGCCTGGATGCGCGCACCAATGACGGCTATTCAGCAGCACTGTTTGACAGGATTATTGAACAAAGACACTCCGACGGCAGGAAGGTGATCCTTGTGTCAGCACACCTGCCTTATGATGCGGCAAGGTTCTCTGAAGCCGACGGGATATTGCTGACATACGGCTCATCCTTGATGCCGGAGATGACAGAACAGCCTTATATCGGTCAGATGCCGAATCTGCTGTATGCTTTATGTGCCTGCTTCGGCATGTCTGAGGTGCATGGAAAGCTTCCGGTGGAGATGCCCAGGCTGGATGAAAACGGAAGGATCATCAGAGGAAACTGAGTCTTACAGTGATCGCTGCCTCATATCATAGGAATTACCGGAGCTTTTGACATGTATTTTCATTGGATTTTCATATTTTCACCAGCATGCCCTTACGTGAAAAAATCTTCACACAGAATTCATTGACACATGCGGCATAAGATGGTAGCCTTTCAAATGGCCGGGAGCAGTACCGGTTATGAAAAACTGACCAGATAGGGGTGTACTATGAAGCATATTGTGAAACATCCAATTGTTATCCGGAAAGAGAGTGGTTTTTACCGGTTCCGCAATGTATTTGCACATTGCCAGGACCGGTTTTTCTTTATTGTGACCAAATAAGGAGGAAGTATGGCAAAGAGAACAGACATCAAAAAAGTATTGATCATCGGCTCCGGCCCAATCGTTATCGGACAGGCGGCAGAATTTGACTACGCCGGTACACAGGCTTGCATCGCTTTGCGGGAAGAAGGGTATGAGGTGGTGCTTTGCAATTCCAACCCTGCAACGATCATGACCGATACCCAGATGGCTGACAAAGTCTATATGGAGCCGCTGACACTTGAATATATTGCGAAGATCCTGCGCTATGAAAGACCGGACGCGATCGTTCCGGGCATCGGCGGACAGACGGGTCTGAATCTAGCCGTACAGCTTGATAAAAAGGGCGTCCTGAAGGAGTGCGGCGTTGAACTGTGCGGAACTCCGCGTGAAAGCATTGAACGTGCGGAAGACCGTCAGATGTTCAAGGAAATGTGCCAGAAGATCGGTGAACCGGTCATTCCTTCCGAGATCACATATGATATCGAAGAAGCAAAGCTCGCGGCAAAGCACATCGGATATCCGGTCGTTCTGAGACCTGCGTTCACGCTTGGCGGAACAGGCGGCGGTTTTGCCAACAACGAAGAAGAACTGGTAGAGATCGGCGTCAATGCATTCAACCTTTCTCCGGTACACCAGGTACTGATCGAAAAGAGCGTCAAGGGCTACAAAGAGATCGAATTTGAAGTCATGCGCGACAGCAATGACAAAACGATCACGATCTGCGGCATGGAGAATGTTGACCCGGTAGGTGTTCATACAGGTGACTCCATCGTTGTCGCTCCGATCCTTTCACTGAATGACCATGATCTGAAAATGCTGAATGACAGCGCGATCAAGATCATCCGTGAACTGAAGATCGAAGGCGGCTGCAACGTTCAGTTTGCGCTGCATCCTGAAACAAGCGAGTATTACCTGATCGAGGTCAATCCCCGTGTCTCCCGTTCATCAGCGCTCGCATCCAAAGCAAGCGGTTATCCGATTGCACGCGTAACTGCCAAGATCGCCATGGGTATGGCTCTGGAAGAGATCGAAGTTGCAGGCACGACTGCAGACAAGGAACCGAAGCTCGATTATATCGTTGCCAAATTCCCGCGCTTCCCGTTTGATAAATTCCCGAACACGCCGAATCAGCTCGGCACACAGATGAAGGCAACAGGCGAGGTCATGGGCATCGGATCAAATCTTGAAGAATGCATCCTCAAGTCTGTCCGTTCCCTGGAGACTGGTGTATATCACCTGTATATGCCTAAATTTGACAGCTTCACGACAGAAGAACTGCTGTCATATGTCGGGGAATTCCGCTACGACAATATCTTCGCCGTAACAGAACTGCTCAGACGCGGCGTTTCCGTCAAGAAGGTACACGAGATCACCATGATCACGGAGCTGTTCCTGGATTCGATCGTCAAGATCATTGAAATGGAACGGAAGCTGGCCGCGAATCCCGGCAATACTGCTATCCTGCTTGAGGCAAAGAAGATGGGCTTCGGCGACCGTTTCATCGCGAAGCTCTGGAAGCAGAATGAACTGGATGTCTACAATCTGCGCCTTGAGAACAATATGATGCCCGTATTCAAAATGGTGGATACGCTGCATTCAGGCAAATATATCGCATATCACTATTCTTCCTATACAGGCGAAAATGCATCCGTGCTCTCTGACCGCAAAAAGATCATCGTGCTCGGTGCCGGCCCGATCCGTATCGGACAAGGCGTTGAATTTGACTATTCGACCGTGCACGCAGTCCAGACGATCCGCAAGGCAGGCTATGAAGCGATCATCATCAACAGCAACCCCGAGACTGTTTCGACTGACTATGAGACGTCCGACAAGCTGTACTTCGAACCGCTGACGCCGGAAGATGTCATGAACATCGTTCACTTTGAAAAGCCGATCGGCGTCATCGCATCCCTTGGCGGACAGACAGCGATCAACCTGGCAGAGCCGATCATGAAGAGAGGCGTCAGGATCATCGGTACGGATGTTGAAGCGATCGACCGTGCAGAAAACAGGGACAGCTTTGAAAAAGTGCTTGTAGAACTCGGCATTCCTCAGCCTCAGGGCCGTGCCGTCACCAAGATCGAAGACGGTCTGTCTGCAGCCAAAGAGATCGGTTATCCCGTTCTCGTCCGTCCCAGCTTTGTCCTTGGCGGCAGAGCGATGCAGATCGTTGCCAACGAAGAACAGCTGAAGCACTATCTGAAAACAGCAGTTGAGATCGATGAAGAAAAGCCGGTGCTTGTCGATAAATACATCAGCGGCAAAGAAGTTGAAGTTGACGCGGTATGCGACGGCAGAAATGTATTTGTGCCCGGCATCATGGAACTGGTGG
>DMBB01000148.1 GCA_003446295.1 Erysipelotrichaceae bacterium | reverse complement strand
ATGAAGCCTGACTGTTTTGAAGACATCGTCGCGGCGCTTGCGCTGTACAGACCGGGACCGATGGATAATATCCCGGTCTATCTGAACAACCGTCAGGACCCCGCGAATATCAAATATCCCGACAGCAAGCTTGAGCCGGTACTGAAGAGCACATACGGCGTCATGATCTACCAGGAACAGGTCATGATGACAGCGAGGATCGCTGCCGGCTTCACGCTGGGCAAGGCGGACGTGCTGCGGAAAGCCGTTGCAAAGAAAAACATGACCGAAATGGAAAACCTGAAGCAGGATTTCCTGACAGGATGCCGCAAGAACGGCTATCCTGACGCGGTGAGCGAATCGCTGTTTGCCTGGATCGAAAAATTCGCCGGATACGGCTTCAACCGGTCGCACGCAGTCGCCTATGGCGTGGTGGCTTATCAGCTGGCATACCTGAAGGCACAATATCCGCTGTATTTCTACTGTGCCCTGATCGACTCCGTGATCGGAGATGATACAAAGTGCGCCCAGTACATTGATGAATGCAGAAGGCGCAGGATCAGTGTGTCCGGCCCGGATGTCAGCCTCAGTGAAGCAAACTGTACGGAGGTCAAGGGAAAGCTCGTGCTTCCGCTGACAGTTGTCAAATCGATCGGCGAGCATGTCGCGGATGAGATCCTGGCTGAACGCGCACAGAAACCGTTTGATGATTATTTTGACTGTGTCGTCAGACTGAGCTGTCTGAAGATCAGCCGCAAGATGTTTGAGATGCTGATAGATGCAGGCGCTTTTGACTGCTTCGGAGAGAACCGCAGCACGATGAAGGGCTCGCTTGATGAAGCCCTCAGCTATGCTGATCTTGTCAGGATCGAAAAGGGCGGCATGAGCCTGATCGATATGTCGCTTGTTTCCAAACCCGTCATGATCCGCATGGCGGATGATGAAGCAGTCAGAAGCGAATGTGAAAAACAGGCGCTGGGATTCTATATCGGCACGCACCCGATCGCTTTGATGCGCAGAAAATACGATCTGAATACCGACTCGATCGCTGCCCTGAAGGTTTCCGGCGGCGAAGTGACGGGGTTTGCAATGATCCAGAAAGTGCATCAGCACAGGACGAAGAAAGGTGATATGATGGCATTCCTGAATGTCATGGATGAAACGGGAAACATCGATCTGACCGTCATGCCGAATCTTTACAGGCAGTACGGGCAGGACCTGGTGAAAGGGAATTACATCCTGTTTCATGGTAGAATAGAAAAAGAAGATTCCTGCCTGTGCGGGAAACTGAAGGTTTTGAAAGCGGAAAGGAGAAGATGATGGCCAGAATACTGATCGTGGATGATGAAAAGAATATCCGGGAGGTCGTCCGTGAGTATGCTGTACTGAACGGATATGAGACCGATGAAGCAGAAGACGGCATGCAGGCGCTGAATATGGTGACCGAGACGGAATACGACTGCGTGATCCTGGATGTCATGATGCCGAGGCTTGACGGCTTTTCCGCATGCAAACAGATCAAGAAGATACGCAATGTGCCGGTGATCATGCTGTCGGCACGTCAGGAAGAATATGATAAGCTCTTCGGTTTTGAGCTCGGCGTGGACGACTATGTCGTAAAGCCGTTCTCACCGAAAGAACTGATGGCAAGAGTCAGGGTCGTGATCGACCGCTCCAGAAAGCCCGAACATCAGGTCATGCGCTATGACGGCCTGGTGATCGACGCGGACGGCAGAAGCGTTACGGTCGATGGAATACGGGCGGAAATGACGCCGAAGGAGATCGACCTGCTCATCTATCTGGCAAGACACGCGAATGTTGCGCTTTCCCGTGACAAGCTGCTGGAAGATGTGTGGGGCTATGACTATTTCGGAGATGACCGCACGGTCGATACGCACATCAAGATGCTCAGACATAATCTGGGCGAATACCGCAATAAGATCGTTACTGTAAGAGGCATGGGGTACAAATTTGAGGATTGACCGGCACGGAATCGTTTATACCATCTGGAAATACTTTGTTGTCTTTGCTGTGGGGATCCTTTTGGTGCTCGGCGTTCTGCAGATCCTGCTGATCAAACCGTATTACCGCAACAACAAGATCGTTACGGTATCGCGCGTCACGGATCTGGTCCGGGAATATATTCTGGAAAACAGCAGCTCGGCGGATGATCTGACGAGAGCGTTCCAGCTGACAGTCGACAACAATGTATGCGTCTGCATTTACAACGATGCAGGCAGACGGATCTATGATGCGGACTCACTCGGGTCCGGATGTGTTTTTCATGTGGCCAATCAGGTGGAGGGAGCCGGCAGCATCAACCTGACGGACGGAAAGGTCCTGAAGCAGGCTGTGCAGGACAACAACGGCGAATGGAGTCTGAATGTCGTCAACAAAAGAACACAGCAGGAAATGATCGTCTACGGGAGACAGTACCGCTTTAATCTGGGCAACTACTACGTGTTCGTCAATTCACCGCTGGAACCGATCGACTCGATCATTTCATTTTTCTCAAGACAGTATCTGCTGTACGGCTTTATCGTAGTCCTGGCGGCATCGCTGATCTCCGTTTACTTTTCCAGAAGACTGACCATGCCGATCGTCAGGATGAATTCCGAAGCGCTCAAGCTTGCCCATGCGGATTATTCCGCAAGCTTTGAAGGCGGAGCCTTTACCGAAACAAAAGAACTTGCGGATACCCTGAACAATGCGAGCACAAAGCTTTCCAGGATCGATGAGCTCCGCAAAGACCTGATCGCAAACGTATCGCATGATATCAAGACGCCGCTGACCTCGATCAAAGCCTATGCGGAGATGATCAAGGATATATCCGGCAACAATCCGGAAAAACGCGAACAGCACCTGAATGTCATCATTGATGAAACAGATTATCTCAACCATCTTGTGACGGACATGAATGAGCTTTCCAAGATGCAGTCCGGCAACTATGTTCTCAAGCGCCGGAACTTTGACCTGTCAGAGAAGATCCGTGAGATCATCTATCTGCATGATGTCATGATCCAGGAAGGGGGTCTGACAGTGACGGCCGATCTGCCTGAAACACTGACTGTATATGCGGACGAGATCAAGATCGGACAGGTGATCTCCAATTTCCTGTCAAATGCGATCAAGCATACGCCCGCCGGCAGATCCATTTATATCCGTGCATATCTCAAGCCGGATGAAGAAACAGTCCGCATGGAGATCAGAGATGAAGGTGAAGGGATCGCTGCCCAGGATCTGCCGAACATCTGGGACAGATATCAGAAATCCAGCCGTTCCTTCTCCCGCAGCATGACCAATACAGGTCTGGGACTTTCGATCGTCAAGGCGATCCTCGATACGCATGGCGCGAAGTACGGCGTTGAAAGCGAAGAAGGAAAGGGTTCGATGTTCTGGTTTGAACTGAGCAATCCCACGGAAGTGGAGGACGCTGATGAAAACTGATTATCTGCCCGGCACGGAGTTTACGCTGATCCAGCAGGATGATATGTATCACTTCAATTCCGATACGGTGCTGCTCGGAAGGTTCATGAAAGCAAGAAGGAAGGACAGCGTGCTGGATATCGGATGTGCATCCGGTGCGCTTCTGCTGTATGCATCGCTCCATCAGCCGTCCATGATCACGGGGATCGATCTGTTTGACGAGGTCCTGGAACAGGCACGCATCAATCTTGAACGCAATCATGTGCAGGCACAGCTGATCTGCACAAGGGTACAGGATTTCAGACCGTCGGAGCAGTTTGACGTGATCGTCTGCAATCCTCCGTACTTTGATACGGAAAATGATGAACTCATCAATGCAAATCCGTATCTTGCCTGCGCAAGGCATGAAGCGCATCTGACGATGGATGAGCTGTTCAGCAATGTACGCAGACTGATGAAGACAAACGGACATTTCTATCTGGTGCACAGAGCTTCCCGTCTGAATGAACTTTACAGCACTTCCGCAGCATACGGGCTGCAGGCAGTCACGATGATCCCGGTATACAAAAACAGAACATCTGACGCATCGGGTGTTCTGCTGGAATACTGCTTCGGCAAAAAAAGACAGCTGCACATCGGGCAGCCTGTCTATCTGAATGAAATGTGATCAAGGGTCCAGTAATCTGGACTTTACTTTTAATATATCCTGTTCGCTGACGCCGCAGTCATAGAGATACGGAAGGACGCCGGCGTATTTGTTTTCGATGAATTCATAGCACTCCATGATCGTATCAGGTCTGGAAAACAGGAATTCCGCACTGTCTTCATCACCTGGATCTATCAGGTGCGATACATAGAAGATATTGCCCCGCCTGAGGTTGGAATAGCTCTGCTCATAATTGCTCATGCAGTCTTCCTTGTCTGCACCAGCCAGGTACATCAGCAGCATCGCCAGGACGCCTGTTCTGTCTTTGCCGGCATGGCAGTGGAACAGGATGCATCCCTCCGGTGCATGTGCGATGTAATTGAAGATATCCCGTACCGCATCGGTCTGCTCGATCATTTCCCTGACATACAGCTTGGAGATGGACAGCGTCAGCCGCTGATAGGCGAGGTTGTCCGTATCGACCGGCTGATTGCCTGAGAAAGGGAGCACACGGTATTCGATGCCCTCAACGCCGTTCAGTCTGTCAGGCGAGGAAGCGATCTCTGCTTTTGAACGCAGATCAATGTCCGCAACAACGCCGTATCCTTTCAGAAATGCAATGTCATTGTCAGTCAGACTGGAAGTGCTGCTGGCACGGACAAACCGGTGATAACGGATGATCTTTTCATCGTCGCCCGGGTATCCGCCGATCTCACGGAAATTGTTGCCGTTCTCAAGCGGAAGTCTTGTCCAGTTCAGTGTGCAGTCATACATGCTGTTTACCGTTATTCATATTCATCCGGGAACATGAAAGGTTTGTGCGGGTATGAAGAGGGTACATAGAATTCCTGCATGTCATCAAGCCTCAGACAGCCGAGATTCCTTCCGTATACACATCCGCAGTCTATGTGGATGATCTTATCCCTGACACAGATCTTTCCGTCATACGGTCTGCCGTAGAAGAATGTCGGGGTATGGCCGACGATCATGATGCAGTCATCAAACGGATTGTCATCGATCTCGACATATGCCCAGATCATTTCTGTCTTATCTGCATCCTTGACGCGGAAGTTCTTTTTGTGATCCATGAAGAATCCTGCATGCACGAGCAGATACTGTTTTCCGTTGAGCTTCAGATACTGATAATAGGGTGCCTTTTTCCAGTAGTTCAGGATATCCATGCATTTTGTGTAGCTCAGCGCAAGGAACTGCTCGATCGTATCATCACCGGAGTTGGCCCTGCGCCACAGAATATAGTCTTCACGCTGGTCGCATCTGTCATAAAGACCTTTCTTCATGATGATGAGCTCACGTGAAAACTTCTTCAGCCACTCGTCGTGATTGCCGATGATACAGTGAATATTTTTCATTGATATGATCTGCAGCAGCAGTTCCATTGAATGCGTTCCGCGGTCGCAGATATCTCCGACGATCCACATCGTATCGGACGGTGAAAAACTGATCTTTTCAAGCATCTGATCGAATTCGCTTTTGCATCCATGCAGGTCACTCATTACATATGTTGCCATGATCTTTTCCCATCGTTTTTTCTGTAATAATCATAACATTATTTGGGCAGAATATAACAATCGATGATTCCATGAAAAGGAATTTTGGTGATAAGATATTTACGCAGCCAGGAAATCTGGAAAAAAGCCGGAAATACAGCAGAAAAAGAGAATCCGGTTGACGCCGTCTTTTGTTTCTGCTAAAATCTCTATGTTATCAGCCCTCCTTGGAGGTCTGTAACCGCTCAGAATAGGATTTAAGCACAGAAATGTCTCCTTAATGGCGCGTCTTATGATAAATGTGACAGGAGGTGCAAAGGATGTACGCAATTATCGAAACAGGCGGCAAGCAGCTGAAGGTTGAAGAAGGACAGTCCATCTTCGTAGAAAAGCTGGAAGTCAATCCCGGTGATGAAGTTGTCTTCGACAAAGTCAACCTGGTAGCTGGAACTGCAACAAAGATCGGAACACCGTATGTAGACGGTGCGAAGGTTACCTGCAAAGTTGAAAAGCAGGGCAAAGAAAAGAAGATCATCATCTTCAAGTACAAGCAGAAGAAGGGTTCCACCCGTCGTAAGCAGGGTCATCGTCAGCCGTACACAAAGCTGACAGTTGTCTCCATCGAGGGATAACATGATCCAGATCAGCGTTTATACTCATGAAGGCATGATCCGGGAGATCCGGGTCAGCGGACACAGCGGATCTGCTGAAAAAGGAAAAGATCTGATCTGTGCAGGTGTAAGCGCAGTAACATTCGGACTCTGCAATGCCCTGGATATTCTGACAGACGTACAGGACATTGAAGTGGACGGAAACAGGATCGTCATCAGAACGGATGACACGTCAGAGAAGGTACAAACGATCCTTCGCACAGGCGTGATCCAGCTGGAGACGATTCAGGAAACAGCTGAACAATTTATTCAAATGAGAAAAACGGAGGTGTAATCCCATGAAATTCACACTTGATATTCAGTTCTTCGCATCCAAAAAGGGTGTATCTTCCACAAAGAACGGCCGTGATTCTGCCGGCCGCAGACTTGGTGCGAAAGTTGCTGATGGTCAGTTCTGCACAGCAGGTTCCATCATTTACCGTCAGAGAGGCACACGTATCTATCCCGGAAAGAACGTTTCCAAGGGCGGAGATGATACACTGTTCGCTCTGTGCGATGGTGTTGTTAAGTATGAGCGTCTGGGCAGAGACAAGAAACAGGTTTCT
>DMBB01000252.1 GCA_003446295.1 Erysipelotrichaceae bacterium | reverse complement strand
GCAAGCGTCAGCCTGTCCATCGGGATCCCTGTCAGTTCGGATCCGTATTCCCTCACCGTTCTGCTTAATGTCTGGTATGCGCTGCGCACACTGATCTGATTGTGCAGATATTCCTGCTCCAGGTGTTTCAGCTTCTCAAGATATTTATCCTGCAGGGAAACCTCTTCTTCAGCTGCTTTCTGTGTCTGTCTGTGCTTTCCGATCACCTGACGCACAAGGAAAACAGCTGCTGCCAGACCGAGAACCGCCGCCAGCAGCCAGAAGAACGAAAACATTCTGACATCCTGCAGACCTACTGTAATGTTCATAACTTCACCCCTGAAACCTGAATAATTCGTCGATCCGTTCCAAAAGTTCATCTTCTTTTGCAAGACTTGTATGACGGACGCCGTATTTCAGAAACAGTTTTTCCGCGCTGTCCAGGATCTCCTGACGCACACGCTTTTCCGTTTCCTGCAATGCCGGAGTCATGAAATACTGTGTGTCGGCATAACGCCCGCTGAAAATATCAAAGCTGTTGTCTGCGCACAGCCACGCATCATCAATGCGTATTACAAACAGATCATGTCTGTACACAGCTGCAGAGATCAGCTCTTCGTTCAGTTTTGATATGCCTTCCATATCTGTCAGCACAAATATCAGACAGCGTCTTCCAATACGCTCATCCGCATAACGCAGCACTTCGCTGACTGTCTGTTTCCCATCCCCCACAGCATCCGCATAGCGGTTCATCATATTCTGAAGATATACATTGCCTGAGGAAAAGGGAATATAATCGATCGCTTCCCTGACGGAAAGCATCTCTGCCAGATCAGCTGACTGCCTGTTCAGCAGATATCCGACCGCTCCCATCGTCCTTACGGCAAGCGCTGCCTTCATCACGAACTGCGGTGTATCAGCCATCATGCCTTTTCCCGTATCCATGATGAACAGGACATGATGTCTGCGTTCCTCAGTACTCCTGCGGACAAGGATATCTTCACTTCTGGAACTCGCTTTCCAGTCAATATCCCTGATGCGGTCGCCTGCAGTATATGTTCTCAGATCATCAAAGTCCATGCCGGATCCCTGATAGACCGATGAAAACAGACCGTCTGTCGGATTCATGCTTTTTCTGGATTCGTACAGCCGGATGGATGTGCTGATCTCATCCAGCAGAATGTAATCCATCATGGTGTAGGTATCCCGCTGAAGATCTGATCGATCAGGTCTTCCGGCTGTATTTTCTGGGATACAGCACTGTAGCTCAATGAGATCCTGTGACGCAGGACACCATAGCGTACGGCCTTCACATCTTCAGGGATCACATAACTGCGTCCTGACAGCAGTGCATGTGCCTTGCTCATCTTCATGAAAGCGATCGAGGCCCTGACGGATGCACCGAAGCGGATATACTGCTTCATTTCTTCCGAAGGCATTCTTGTGGCAGACACGATCCTGGCAATGTAATTGATGATCGCCTGATCAATGTATACGTTCCTGCAGATACGCTGCAATGTGCGGATATGCTCTGTTGACAGGACTGCCTCGTCTTTGGCTGTTTCCTTTTCCAGCAGACGGAGGATCTTCGCTTCTTCATGCACATCCGGATAATCCAGCTTCTCTTTGATCAGGAAACGGTCGGTCTGTGCCTCCGACAGCATATATGTTCCTTCCTGTTCGATCGGGTTCTGCGTCGCGATCACAATAAACAGATCTTCCGGCATATGATAGCTGACCCCTGCGATCGTCACCTGTTTTTCCTGCATTGCCTCAAGCATGGCAGCCTGTGTCTTTGCGCTGGATCTGTTGATCTCATCCAGCAGTACAAAATTGGAAAACACCGGTCCGAATACCGTCTCAAACTGTGCTGTGTTCCTGTTGTATACCTGTGTTCCGGTAATATCGGACGGAAGCAGGTCCGGTGTGCACTGGATCCTTGAAAAAGACGCATTGACTGCAGAGGCAATCGCCTTGGCGGCTGTAGTCTTGGCAAGACCAGGTACCGATTCGATCAGAATATGACCGTCAGCCATGATCGATGAGATCAGAGCATCTCCAAGAGCTTCCTGGCCAATGACATGCCGGTGATAATACTGCTTCAGGATCTGTATGACCCGGTTTGCATAAGCCAGTTCCTCATCACTGACTGTGTTTTTCTGTTTCATTTCTGTCATTTTTTACTTTCCCACCTGTTAATAAAAGCCGGTTCACGCATATGTCCGGCTTCGTGATCTGTTAATTTTCTGCAGCAGGACCTGCGCTGAACAACATATTGATCATTCCGATCCGAAAGACCTGCTGGCTGTGCAGACTCTACTGCCCGCAGGCAGCAGCTACCTCTCTTGCAAATAATCTTGCTTCTTTCAGATCTGATTCATTCGGTCTGCTCCTGAAAAACCTCATAATTCCTCTTTTCAGGCAAAGACGTTTTGGATACACTGAAATGCCTTTATGACCGAGCAGTCCGACCGCAAGTTCCGTATAATCCCTGCCGGATAAGCTGGTACTGATCAACGCTGCATCTTTGATACTGTTGACAGGAAGCTGGTCCAGATAGTCAAGCAGATAATGATCCGGCTTTCCATCACGTGTTTCAATGCAAAGGATCAGCAGATCCGTATCAGACAGTACCGCAGGCTCATGAATATCGATCGGTTTCGTATTCAGTTCATTTCCCACAGCTTTGGCTACTGAATAAGCGTGCCCTGAACTGGATTGGTAAATCAATTTCACTTCCGGCATCTTCAGTCCTTAAACAGCCCTTCCACTGCACCGTTTACAAACGCCAATATGATGCTCGCTATAAATGCCGTGAAGAAGGAATCAATATATGCACCCTCCGACAATGAAAAAGCAAGGACCAGTACGACCGCATTCACGATCAGGGAGAAGAATCCGAGCGTCAGGATCGATACAGGCACCGTCATGATCTTGAGGACCGGACGTACCGTACTGTTCAGCAGCGCAAGGATCACGGCTGTCGTAATCATGGATGACATGCTGGTAAAGGCTATACCGGTGAACAGCATGTCGATGACCCATAGAGATACTGTCTCCACAATAATATTTCTTAATATCTTTTTCATGACTGCATTTTAACATGACCGCCGGTCAATGAAGGGCGTTTTTTTAATTTCACACAGAATTCATACAATACGGAATTTTAACCACTTTTCTTCCGGCAATTAAGAGACAGGAATACCTGAAGACTGTGAAACACGTTCAAACAGCTGCGCATTTCATCCCGAAGAACATATAAAGAATGCCGGCTGATCCGGCATTCCCACATATCTTTATTCTGAATGTAATCAATTATCTGAGTGTTCATCTTTCTGATGAGCAACATTATAGGCGTGTTCTTCCTTGACCTCAGCCAGCAGCTTGGGATCCGTGATCAGGTCCACTGCCGTCCATGCCAGGGCCTTTGCCCCAAGTACGATCGACTTCATGCCCTTTTCCGAGCGGGAAGCTTCCACCATACCCTGGGAATGACCGGGTACCTGTACATCAGTGATGCTGATGTGGGGCTGGATCGCCGGAACGACCTGGGAGACATTTCCGACATCGCTGGAGCCCGGAGACACCTTCCATGTCTGCGGCTCACATTCCTGACCCAGAGCATTCATGTTTCTGACCCAGACCTGATCCAGTTTCGGCGTCAGGACCATATTTTCAACGAAGTTCTGAAACAGATGCATCTTTCCTTCGCATCCTGTCTGCAGTGCTGCACCTTTCACGATGTTTTCCACCTTCTCATAGACCATATCAACAGTCTCTTTGGCAGCCGCTCTCAGGTAGTACTTCGATTTTGTATATTCCGGGATCACATTCGGTGCTGTTCCGCCGTCGGTAATAATACCGTGGATCCTGACATCCGTAGGCAGCTGCTGACGCAGTACACTGATCGCATTGTATACGAGGATCTGTGCATCCAGGGCATTCAGACCCTGCTCAGGGATCGCAGCCGCATGAGCAGGCCTGCCCCAGAATTCAATATCTACAGGCGCATTTGCCAGATTTCTGGAAGACAGTCCGTTTTTCGGAGAACTGCCGGGATGCACGCACAATGCTGCATCTACATCTTTGAAATAACCATCACGTACAAAGCTTCCCTTGGCGCTTCCTTCTTCAGCGCTGCGGCTGCCAGTGAGGAAGTAGCTCCAAAGATATTATGTCCGCAGCCATGTCCCAACCCTGCCAGAGCGTCATATTCTGCCAGAAATGCGATGACCGGTCCGGGTTTTGATGAGCGGTAATATGCCGCAAAACCGGTACGCTGATGGGCTGCCGGAAGTTCGATCTCAAAGCCCTCTTCCCTCAGTTTCTCACTCAAAGTTTCCGATGCGAAGAATTCATAGTTGGACACTTCCGGTCTTGCATGGATAGCCAGCGCGATCTCCTGATATTCACTGCCGTGTTCATCCGCAAATATTGCGATCTTTTCTTTGATGTCTGTCATGTTATTCCTTCTTTCCCGCCGCTTCCTTCAGCGCATCCAGTGAATCGTATTTTCTGGAGTAAAGTGTGAGCGGAGCCATATTGGTATCTCCGATGACGGTAAGATCATATCCCTGAGATTCGATCTCCTTATTGAGATATGCGTAATGCTGGAAAGAATTCAGATCGATCTCGCCGCTGTTCAGTGCTTCATTAGGCAGTGTATATGCATCAAAACGGACAAGTTCGATGTAGATGTTGTCGCCGTTGTCATCCAGGATCTTCTGGACTGCTTTCCATGAATCATTGCTGGCACCGCATACGCCAAGCTTCACGACTGTTTTTCCTTCCGGAGAAGATGTATAGTGGTCTACTTCATCCAGGATCTCTTCATCACTCAGCTCGGTCGGGTTCCAGGGCCATGAAGGAATGGAAGCTTCAGAATACTTGGCAAGAACAAACTGTGCAACATAATCGGTATTGAACGCTTTTACGACTTTTGCATATGTTTCATTGTCTTTGTCAGCAGTACGGGCAACAATAACATTGATAAACGGATTCTTTTCGCCGTCTGCAGTCGCATCAGCCTGATTTTCCACGATCAGTCCATCGCGTGAAGGAACCAGACCGATCGGGATCGCGTAAGTACCGTTGATCGTAGAAGCACCGAAATCATCAAGCGTTGAAGGAAGCGTATTAGCCTGGGTAGGCACGATCTCAATGTTGTAGATATATTCCGTAACATCCTTCAGTTCAGGTACCCATCCGGCAGCAGGATCAACGCTGATCAGACCGGCTGTTTCAAGAAGCTTGATCGCGCGTCCGCCATTGGTTGCATCATCAGGAATGCCGATCTTGATCGGATCGGATGATTTTCCAGATGCATCAGCAGAGGAAGAAGACCCTCCGCATCCAGCCAGAGTAACTGCCAGAGCTATGGCAGCAGCAGTCAGTGTTTTTTTCATAATTTCATTCCTTTCCGTTCCGTTTGCGGAACAATGACCTGTTCGTTGTTTTCCTGGCCAAGGTGCTGCCTGCTGTCTGCATCAGCGATACCAGCACAAGCAGAAGCAGAACACATACATTCACAATGTCCTGATGATGCAGATTCTGACCGTAGTTGATAGCGAAGCTGCCAATCCCGCCTGCGCCCACGGCTCCTGCCATTGTCGTCAGACCGATCAGACTGATAGCCGTGATCGTGATCACACGGATCAGATCAGGCACTGCTTCATGAAGATATACGCGGAACACGATCCCCGCTGTACCGCTCCCCATAGCACGGGCGGCTTCTACCTTTCCCGGATCTACAGTTGACAGAGCTGTTTCGACCTGTCTTGTAAAGAACGGCACACAGCCGAAACACAGCGGTATGATGGCTCCTTTCACGCCGATCGCAGTACCCATCACCATTCTCGTAAACGGGATCAGAAAGATCAGCAGGATGATGAACGGCACAGAGCGGAAGATATTGATAAAGAAATTCACGAAACCGTACACAGACCGGTTTTCGCTGATCCCGCCTGCCCGGGTAATGATCAGCAGCACCCCGAAGAAGAATCCGATGATCAGCGAGATACTTCCGCCGATCAGAAACATCTGAGCTGTTGCACTGCAGCTCTGCATAAACTCCTGCCAGTAGATCACTACATTCGGCATCAGAGACTCAAGCCATTCCATCATGAAGCACCTCCACCCTGACATTGCATGAAACGATATGATCCAATGCTTTCTGAACATCTTCCGGATCGCCCTTCACCAGGACGATCAGGGCACCGAGCGGTGCATCCTGCAGGATCTCAACGTTTGCCAGAACGATATTCATACTGATTTTGAAGTTTCTCGAGACTTCTGAGATCAGCGCTTCCCCGACACTGTCACGGTTGAATGTCAGCCGTACAAGCTTGCTGTCCGGAGTCATTGTAATGACGCCGCTCTCAGTGAGTTTATCGAGGTTGCTGAGGCCGAATGAAGCATTCACGAACCGTTTGGTGCTTGCGGCATGAGGATCTGCGAAGACATCATATACGTTGCCTGACTCAACGATCTTTCCGAGTTCCATGACTGCCATCTGATCACAGATAGACCTGACGACTGCCATCTCGTGTGTGATCAGGATCACCGTCAGACCGAGTTTCCTGTTCAGATCCTTCAGAAGCTTCAGGATCGATTCCGTGACTTCCGGATCAAGTGCCGATGTAGCCTCGTCACTCAGCAGGATCTTCGGGTTATTTGCCAGAGCCCTTGCGATCGCGACACGCTGTTTCTGACCGCCGGAGAGTTCAGCCGGATAAGAATCAATCTTGTCGGAGAGATCTACCAGCTCCAGCAGTTCCTTGACACGCTGCTCAATTTCTTCCTTGGATATACCTGTATAGCGAAGCGGATATGCCACATTTTCAAAAACCGTGCTTCTGTCCAGCAGATTGAAATGCTGGAAGATCATACCGATATTACGCCGCAGCTGCCGGAGTTCCTGCTGGGTCACCGGAGCTTCTGTACCGCCTCCTTCCGGGGTGTGATACAGCTTTGACTGCCTTGCCGTAAAAGTACCGAACCCCCGGATCGCAATACTTCCTTCATCAGGAATCTCCAGAAAGTTGATACATCGGACCAGTGTAGACTTCCCCGCACCGGAATATCCTACGACACCGAAGATCTCTCCTTCTGCGATATCCAGATCGACCCCGTTGACCGCATGTACATACTGCTTTTCCATTCGGAATGATTTTTTCAGTCCCCTGATACTGATCACAATTTACCTCCTATCGGAAACAAAAACGTCCCGGACAT
>DMBB01000208.1 GCA_003446295.1 Erysipelotrichaceae bacterium | reverse complement strand
TCATATCCTCTGATCGACTCATAGGCATCCATATACATTGCATCTGTGAAATACCGGTGTCCGACCGGAACATTGAATGCATAAAGCTCTTCCGGGATCTGTCCTTCGACATACACTTCCCGTGCCATATCCGGAATATTGAATGCAGGATACAGCAGTACCATGCCTGCAATGTCCTGCGGACGTTCCGCCGCAAGCAGTGCAGAGACCATGCCTCCCTGGCTTTCTCCCATCAGATATGTATTCTCACGGTCCATGAAAGCATACTGCCACAGTTCATTCAGAACAAATTCCAGATCATCGCACTCTGTCAGTATGGACATATCGGAAATATCCCCGCTGCTTCTGGAATAGGTCGATCCTCCGCAGTAGTCAAATATGTAGGCTGCCATTCCTGCATCCACGCATTTGCCTGCCTGATCGACCAGGTCATAGTAACTGCCCTGTATTCCGTGTGAAATGATCACCAGCGGGTAGCTTTCCTTATCTTCTGTCGGCAGATAGAGCTGACCGTAAATATGTTTATCCCCGCTGTTCAGCTCCAGAATATGCACGCCGAACAGATCCGTTCCGGTCACTGCTTCATTGGATTCCCGGAATTCCTCCAGTGTGATCAGCTCCGGTTCCGGCTCCGGTGTTTCCGGAACGGGTGCATCCGGTGTATTCACAGCAGGTTCTGTACTGACTGCAGGAGTTTCTGCGGCCTGTGCTGAAGGTACAGGAGCCTCTTCTTCTTTCTTTCCGCATCCGCACAGCACCAGTGCAGATGCCAGACATATCATCCATTTTCTGTTTCTCATGTTATTTCTTCCATACATCCGGCAGCAGATACCGGATGACTTTCAGTATACACAAAACAATGTATGTTGGATATTAAGAAAAAATGAAGTATCCCTTCCGCATTTAAGGGATACTTCAGCAGGTACATATCAGATCTCTGTCAGGACATGGAGATCAGCTGATGATCAATGAATGCCCCAGGCTGCGAAGAATCCGCCTCTGACAGCTTCTCCGACCTGTGCAACGCCTGTGCAGTCACCAACGACTGCCGTTGTCGGGTATTTCTCGCAGATCGCTTCAACGATACCGTTGTTCGGTTTCATACCGAAGGAAACGATCACTGTGTCTGCCGGGATCGTGAGTTCGCCGTCAGGTCCTTCTGCAACAAGTCCTTCCGGTGTGAACTGCTTGATCTTTGTGGAAGTCAGCTGCTTGACATGGTTGTCACGCAGACGGAACAGCAGAGGATTACGGTTATCCAGCAGTGCAGTCGGGCAGAGCTCCGGCAGCATCTCTACGATCGTAACTTCTTTGCCTTCCAGTGCAAGGTCGAGCGCAGCTTCGCATCCGCTGACGCCGCCGCCTGCAACGACGATCTTTTCGCCCTTGATCTTTTCAGGATGCAGGTGTGCGTCGCATACTTCTACGACATTTTCATTGTTGATTCCCGGGATCGGAGGAATTGAAGGAACAGCACCGAGCGCAAGGATGATACGGTCTGCTTCAGCCAGTTCCGGTGAATCAGGTGTGATCTCTTTGCCAAGGACGACTTTTACGCCGTTCTTCTGGATCTGTGTCTTTTCATACTGCACAAATTCACGAAGGTGCTTTTTGAATACAGGCCTGGACGCTGCGATCAGCTGTCCGCCGAGTTCCTCACCCTTATCGTAAAGTGTTACATCATGTCCCTGGGCAGCCGCAACACGTGCTGCTTCCAGTCCGCCGGGGCCGCCGCCGATGACAGCGATCTTCTTCGGGTTCTCTGTCTTGACGAGCGGATATTCCTTTTCATGAACAGCCTGCGGGTTGATCGCGCAGCTGATCGCACGGTTCTGATACAGTCTGCCTACACAGATCTGGTTGCAGAACAGGCAAGGTCTGACATCTTCTTCATGACCTTCAAGGATCTTGTTCGGCATATCCGGATCAGCGATCAATGCACGTCCGAACATTGCGAAGTCGATCTTTCCGTCTGCCAGTGCTTTTTCAGCGGATTCAGGTGTATGTGTGCCGGAGTTCAGAACGATTACGCCGCAGGCTTCCTTGATCTTTGCGGCATAATCAGCCATGCTGGAGTCACCCTGGTAAATGGACGGGCATACCCACTGCTTGTCTTCATATGCGCCTACGTCAATATCGAATGCGTCAACACCGAGGTCACGCATGTAATTGATGACTTCGATGGATTCTTCCAGTGTACGTCCGCCTTCGAAATCATGTGTCGCAGCGATACGCATCAGGATCGGCATATCGGGTCCGACCTGGGAACGGATGCCTTCATAGATCTCTTTGCAGATACGCATGCGGTTTTCAAATGATCCGCCGTATTCGTCGGTTCTCTTGTTCCAGATCGGAGTAATGAACTGGTCAAGGATATAGCCGGCATGTGCATGGATCTCAACTGCGTCAGCTTCAGCCAGCTTTGCACGGGCAGCAGCTCTTGTGAAGCAGCCGACCATGTCATGGATCTCTTCAACCGTAAATGCACGGCAGAGTCTGTCCGGGAAGTAGAAGGACGGTACTTCGGACGCGGATACCATCTGGTCATCCGAGAACGGGAATGCATTTCTGCCCAGACCGCAGCCGAGCTGGATACATACCTTTGCGCCTTCTGCATGCATCGCTTCCACGAGTGCGGACCAGCCTTTCATCTGCTCATCTGTATCAGCTGTTGTGATGTAGTTGATCCACGGGTCTGTTTTGTTTGTAACATACTGTACTTCTGTAATGACCATGCCGACGCCGCCGCGTGCTCTTGCGCGGAAGTATTCCAGCTGGTTGGCTGATACGGAGCCATCATGGTTTTCCGAGAATGTTCCCATAGGGCTCATGACGATACGGTTTTTCAGTGCGAGTTTGCCAATCTTTCCGTACGAATAAAGATGCGGGTACTTTTCAGGTATCATATATTATCTCCTCCCATATCACCTGCCTCCTTCTGACAGGGACATTTCATTTATCTGAACTCATTTTACAATTCGGAAATGGAATTGTATGTGTTCAATCCTCCAAAGAAGTTATAATGAAGGTGTGCATTTTGCACACCTTACTGTGAGGTGTTTATGACTGCAATATCATACACAGACGATACGGAATATCTGCAGCGGAAAGAACGGCTGACTGAATGTCTTCTGAAGCGCAGAAGTGCAGAAGAGATCGTCCACGAGGCAGCTGTACAGTACTGTGCACCCGTCATCCTGACCACCAGCCTGTATCGGGTGATCGTCATGGATGACCTTGGCATGGAAGTCAATGATCCGGTCTGGCAGACCGCAAAGGAAACAGGCTACTGCAGCAGTGACAACATCGCTGATTTTGAGATACAGGGCATCACCCGTGATGTGCTGAACGCACAGAATTCATTCATCCTGGACAGAGGCGTCGGTCAGGACATCCCGCGTATCCTGATGAAGATCATGATCAATGACACGCCTGCCGCATATATCGGCATCTTCCAGACAGGCAGACCGTTCAGTGAAACAGACCTCAGGATCACCGATTACCTGTGCGAAGTGCTTTCGCTTGTACTGGAACGGGACCAGCGCATCCTGCCAGGAGGCATCACCGTCCATGAATCGATCCTGAACGACCTGCTGGACGGCACGCTAACCTCTCCTACTGTTCTCAATGACCGCATGCGCACGGCATACTGGACTGCCAGAGCCATCTTCCAGTGCATACTGATCACGCCTGCACACAAATCCTCCGGCATCGACAACAGCGCATATCTGCAGTCGGTACTGACAGGAGTATTCCCGGGCAGTCATATGGTCCAGGTCCCCGAAGGGATCCTGCTCGTCCTGAATGAAGACAGTCTCCGGCCGGAGCGCTATAAACATCTGCAGAATGTTGTACAGCAGTTCGATCTGTTCATGAACATCTCAGAGCCATTCCGGAATCTGATCCTGCTGAGACATTATTATGAATCATGCAAAATGATCAGGGATGTCGCACGAAAGCAGAAACGCAACAGCCGGATCACGGAACTGAAGGACG
>DMBB01000396.1 GCA_003446295.1 Erysipelotrichaceae bacterium | reverse complement strand
ATGCCGAATCCGTGCGTCGTCATGTCCACCTTTGTGACATGCTCTGCAAACGGGATCTTGAAATGAAAGCCTGCTGAATCGACTCTCTGCACTTTGCCGAACATCGTGACAACAGCCTGTTCATCTTCACTGACGCTGTAGAAGGAAGACAAGCCCGCCATCAGCACGAAGGCAAGAACGATCACCGGCAATACCTTCTTCCCAAGCTGTTTCAGGTCCGGAGCCTGGCGCGGCCCGGCAAACTCTGCCCCGCCGCGTTTGAATGCTTCAAAAATGTTTCTGTTCATGCTTACCTCCAAAAAAACAGATACAGCATTGAACTGTATCCTGATTACAAAGCTTCTGTTCTCATACACAGTTCAATATGCTATGTATGAGTCTCACAATTCTGAGCAGACCAGGCGTCAGCCGTGATGGTGATCTGCTCTGCGGATATCCTCCGCACGTTACTCCCTCATTACTGATATCATCATATCAGATTCACGCACGCTGTCAATAGATTTAGTGAATTAATTCACATTGCATATCACAGCGGTTCTGATGAGTATATACGGTGAAAATACCGGACGGTACGCATACAATAAATTCAGAGAGGCATCAATCATATGAATGATCAGATACGTTTCGGCATTATGTCCTGCGCTTCCATTGTCCCCCGCTTTGTCAGGGGGCTGGAGGAATGCGGCCTGGGTACAGCAGCAGCGATCGCTTCCAGATCAGGCGAAAAAGCACAAAGGACTGCGGAAGAGCTGAATATCCCCCGTGCGTACGGGAGCTATGAAGCGCTTCTGGAGGACAAAGACATTGAAGCTGTATATATACCGCTTATCAACAGCCTTCATGCCCCGTGGGCTGAGAAAGCACTGCTTGCAGGGAAACATGTCATCATGGAGAAACCGTTTGTCCTGCATGAAGCTGAGGCTATCAGGCTGGCGCAGCTGGCAGAGGAAAAAAGACTGTTTATTACCGAAGCAGTCAAGACGCCCTTCCTGCCGGTCTACTCCCGCATCAAAGAGATCCTGAACGAGCATGCATTGGGTGAGATCAGATTCATGCACTTCCGGCAGTCCTATACCGGCGGATCGTATATTACCGGCTGGAACACTGAAAAAGAATCCGGCGGAGGCGTTTTGATCGCCAATGAAGCATATTTCTTCCATATGACGGAATTTCTGGCAGGCAGGATCATTTCCTGCGCGGGTTCCGCATCCTTCGGACCGTCCGTGGAAGATCAGTGTTCCATCAGCGTTATGACCGAGAACAATGTGCTTGCCTCATTGTTCGTCTCCTCAAAGGTACTGTTTCAGAACGGCCTGACCATCTGGCTGGATCACGGCAGGATCGAAATACCTGATTACTGGAAAGCTTCGGAAGCGTTCGTTTACGAAGCGGATGAACTGAAAGAACACATCAGCTTTCCCTGCAGATATGAATTCCGGTATGAACTGGAGCACTACTGCAGACTGATCAGGGAAGGCTGTCTGCAGAGTCCTGTAACGCCTGTCGCAAACAGCGGCCGCTATATCGGCATGTGCGAACAGCTGTACAGACAATGGGAAGACGGTACGCGCAAACCTTAAACTTTTCACCTCTTCTTTCACATATTTCTGCGGCACATTTCATATATATTGAATTTGACCAGTCGTCAAAAAGGAGAAACTATGCTGAGAAGATTATTGAAATTCACTGTCGTGGCTGCCGCAACAGCGATCATATCCGCAGCTACATATGTATCTTCCGTGAAGCTTGCAGAAGCTACGGAAAAAATGCTGGAAGACAGAGAAAAGAACAAACAGAACAACAGCAGCGAAAACAATCAGAACAATGAACAGGATCAGTAAGCAACGTGCCTGTTCAGCAGCCGGACAGTGTTCCGGCTGTTTTTGCGTATAAAAACGGCGCTGCCCTCTGGCTGCACCGCATAGATGTATGAATGTCAGGATATATTACTTGTTGTTGGTGCAGTAGCCCCAGTACAGTGTGGAACCGTGCAGTTCATATCCGGAAAGGCTCTTCTGAACAAGGATGGAGTTCTTCGGCTGATAAAGCGGTACGATGTACGCCATTTCATCGACCAGATATTCTTCTGCTTCATGGCAGATATTGAGCGCTTCATCCACATCCCCTGCCCATTTTGCGTCAAGCATCAGCTGATCGAATTTTTCATCGGAGACTGCCGGTACGATCTGCATGCCTGTTGTCCAGACATCAAGACCGGTGATCGGGTGGCTTACGCTGAGACCGTATCTGCAGAGTTCAAACAGCCCCTGGTCGAACTGATCCCAGTAAACGCCTGATTCAAGCGCGCTGAACTCAACTTCAACGCCGACAGATGCCCACTGTTCCTGCAGGATCGTTGCAAGATCCGCGTTGTTTCCGCTGTTGGAATATCTGTAGACGATGTGCAGAGGATTCGCTTCATCATATCCTGCCTGTGCCAGCAGTTCAGCAGCACCCTCAGGATCATATGCGAGTTCATATGCATCATTCAGGTCGTCCCCTTCTGTCCGGTAGTCACCGGATGCACCGGGCACGCCTGCAGGTACGAATCCTTCCAGTTTCTGGAAGAACGAATCACCGCCGAGTACTTCGACGATCGAATCAGTGTCGATCGCTTTTGCCAGTGCTTTTCTGACATTGATATCCTTTGCCCATTCAGGACCGTTGACGCCGGTATTGAATGATACGCAGTATGTTGTCGGAGCAGTATAGGAGAACAGATTCTCTGTACCCATATAGTTTGTGGCTGTTTCATTGGAAACGCTCAGCGCAACATCAATTTCTTCTGCTTCGAAAGCCATTGACTGGGAAGACTGGTCAGACATTACGATGAATGAGATCTCATCCATGGTGATGCTGTCGGCGTCATAGTAGTTTTCATTCTTGACTGCGACTGCCTTCTCATTGATATTCAGATCTGACAGAGTGTACGGTCCGCTTGTGACATTGCCTGCTTCAAGTGACCATGTCGAAGTGTGCTGTGGTGTGCTCTGGGGCAGCGGTTCCCATGCACCTGAGCACATCAGAAGTGTCAGGTAAGAGCACGGCATCTTCAGTGTCAGCTCAAATGTTTTATCATCGATCGCCTTGACGCCGACTTCACTGTGGTCTTCTTTTGTGCAGTCGAATTCAGGATCCAGATATGCTTTTTCACTGTATTCGGAAGCACCGGCGATATACTGCTGGAGATTATATACAGCGAACGCGTTGTCTGCGCCATAGGACAGGTTTCTCAGATATGTATATTCAAAATCCTGGGCAGTGATGGGCGTTCCGTCACTCCATTTGATGCCGTCCTTCAGATAGAACGTGTACACGAGACCGTCTTCGGAAACATCATAGTCTTCCGCCAGCATCGGAACGATGCTGCCGTTGACATCTCTCTGGAACATTGCGCTGTACAGATGTGAAAGTACATAGCTGTTGTTTGTTTCCGTATTCAGGCCGGGATCCATCGTTGTGAACTGGCCGGGCACGGCAACTGTCATCTTCTGGCTGGTCATTTCAGGTGTTCCTGTCGGATCGGAACCGGAACCTGCGGGTTCTGTGGAAGAACAACCTGCAAATGAAAGTGCGGTCGCTGCTGTCAGGATCATTCCTGCTAATTTCTTCATATGTTTCATAGTCTTCTCCTTCTTTCTTTTCATCTTCAGATACAAACGGGAATCACCCCTCTTCGTCGTCTGCTCATAGATCGTTCCTCCTGAAATAAAAAACCGTCCCT
>DMBB01000097.1 GCA_003446295.1 Erysipelotrichaceae bacterium | reverse complement strand
CAGTTCCTGATCTGAGTTCAAACACAATGAGATGCTCCGGCATCTTTTTTGTATCCTGAAATCAGAATCATGTATAATTTTGACTAAAGAGCAATATCTACCATGATTGTTGTGATAAAAGGGAGAAGATTATGAAAAGCATGTTCAGCATGATCCTTTCTGTTTTCATGTTATTCAGCAGCACCGGGAACGGTCTGCAGAATATCTATGCAGAAATGGATGAAGACAATGAAGAACCGGCTGCGGCAGAAGTCGAAGAAGCAGAGCCGGAGACACAGGTCACGGAAGAAACAGAAGAAACGCCTGTTTTGACAGAGACCGGGGAAACCCTGGAAGAAGCACTTCCGGTCATTGAAACAGAAGAGCCTGAAGAAACGGAATCTGAAGTTATGGAAGCCGCAGAAGAACCTGCACAGACTATGGCTGAAGGATATACCGCAACGGTAACATATCAGCTTTCTGAAGGGGAACACATGATCGTTAACGGTGAAAAGTACACCGGTTCATATACGGAAACGACCGATTATTATGAGGAGTATGGGCTATATTGTTTTCATCTCACAGACAGTGTTCCTGAGAAGAATGGATCGTCGTTTCTTGGCTGGAAAGTGATCGTAAACGGTTATGAGCAGGATGGAGACTACTATACCAGCGGATATGATCTCAACCCCGAAGATGATGAAGGTTCTTATATTTCAGAGACTAATATTGAGGTTGTATGCACGCCTGTCTGGACACGGGTACTGACGTTTACCATTGCCTACCATCTGAACATGGAAGGAGCGACTCTCTTTGATTCTGCAGAATCAGTGGTCACTCGTACATATGAAAACATTAAAGAGAGTAGATTTTCTTTCCCCTGGCCTTCTAAAGAAGGAATGTCATATATTGGCTGGTCATTTACAGAAGACGCGGAAGACAAGATCACTGTGGCAGAACTGTTCGATAAGGCGGAGACCAGTTCCACGATCGATCTATACGCAAGATGGAAGGAAGCCACGCTGTACTATGTGATCTATCGGGTAGATCCGAATGAGGGATATATCTATCTGGATGAGAATGGACAGCCGGTTTACGAGTTTACGGATACATTTGAATTTGAAGATGACGGTCGGATGGTACGTCCCACATCCACTTTCCTTTATCCCATCAGCACTGTTGAAGGAAAGATATTCAACGGATGGATCGGATCTGCACTGGATTTTTCAGGAAATAATATTGTAGATAAAACCCTTTATCCGGGTGATGCCCTTAATCTCGGAGGACATGAAGCTCTTGTTTTTGATGAAGAAAACAAGGATATTTTTACAGCATCATGGACTGATGGAGAAACGTATACGATGCGCCTTCATCTGAATGGCGGAACTTTGTCCAACAGATCAGAATATGTGCAGGATTTTGTCATGGATGGTGATACTGCTGTTGCATCATTCACAGAGTACGATGTGGATAGAGGTGTGGCTCTTCCAAATACCGAACATACATGGTATCTGGAAACCTGGTGGAAGATCGTCAATTCCAACAGGCCGTTTATGGGCTGGAGTACTTCTCCGGATCCTGCACAAGACGAGACCTTGTATAAAGATCTTGGCAGTGTATTCCGTAATGCTGAAGGATATAAGATCCCTGTTTCAGATATCGAACTCTATGCAGTATGGGGAGAAGCACCAGCTTTGCCGTGGACCGTTAAATATGTTCTGCCGAAAGGTGCTTCCTGGGGAGGTGAAGAACCTCAGACAGAATATGAATACGCAACAGTTGAAGAGACTCATACTGTCATGACTGTAAACCCCGTAGCTTTACAACCCGGAAAGAGATTCAGCGGCTGGAAGGCTGTTAAGGAAAATGCTCCGGAAACTGATCTTGGCATGGTATACGGCAATGATGTTATTTCTTCTGCTGAAACATTTGAAGTTGCGCCGGGGGATTCCATCATTCTGACGCCTGTCTGGAATGACATAACTTACAAGATCCTTTTCCGTGCCAATGCGGATGACGCGATCATCATCAGCGATGATGTGTCCGGAAATACCCAGGGTGCAATGCAGCGGTTTGAATATGCTGAGAGTTATTTGATCAATCAGCAGGCGATCCGGGAAAACTATGTACTTACCGGATGGGCATTGACGTCTGACGGAGATCCGGTCTTCCAGAACGGTGACAAAGTTTCTTTTGAAACATTGTTCGCAGAAACAGAAGCATTGGAACTCTTTGCTGTGTGGAGAGAAAAGTCTGTTGAAACATATACTGTCAGCTTCCATGTAAACGGCGGTGTGATCGAAGGACATCCTGCAAATAAGAGCGGTGTTGCGGTATTCGATGCCACAGCTGAAGACCTGCTTGAAATATATACGCTTAAACCGGGCTATATGTTTGACGGCTGGTTCACAGACAGTAAACTGACAAAAGCACTGGATACAGACACGCTTGAAAATGGTCCGAAAAAGTTTGCTTTGTATGCGAGGTATGTAGCGGTCAGGTATTATGTTGAACTTAACGCAAACGCAGATGACGCGTATATTCTGGTGAACGATGTATCATCCGGCGGACAGTTCCCGTCACCGACAGACTTTGTCAGTGCAACATTCGGACAGGCAATGGCACTTACCGCAAAAGCGATCCGTCCGGGATATACGTTCAAAGGCTGGGCAGAGACAGCAGACGGAGCAGTGAAGTACAAGAGCGGAACGAAGTATAAGAGTTTTGCGGAAGATCCGAAGAAAAATGAGACCATCAGCCTTTATGCAGTATGGGCGATCAACACATACACCCTGAAACTGAATGTCAACGGCGGAACAGTCGATGGGCTGACAGTCAAGAAGAATGTCGCAACGACCAAGTTCAACGCAGAAAACGCATGGGACATCCAGA
>DMBB01000074.1:6973-9219 GCA_003446295.1 Erysipelotrichaceae bacterium | reverse complement strand
CTGACATTGAACGGTTCTCCCGTTGCCATGCGGATCAGTTCATCCGCCTCATACATATTTCCATAATGATGCAGATGATCCTTCAGCCATGTCATGATCTCCGTATATCTGCCTTCTTTGATCAGTGCGTCCGTATCCAGTTCCTGTCTGACGGTATGATCGAACTGTGCCGCAAACGCGCTGCCCAGCGTGTAGGTCGGGAAATATCCGAACAATGCATAAGGCCAGTGCATATCCTGCAGGATCCCTTTTTCGTCATCCGGAACATCGACGCCTAAGTATTCTTTGTACTTCCTGTTCCACACGAGGTTCAGATCCTTTGTGTCCAGGGTTCCTGCAAACAGTTCTTTTTCAATCTCATAGCGGATCATGATGTGGAGCGGATATGTCAGTTCATCCGCATCCATGCGTACGCATCCTGCATGACTCTCATTAAGCGCACGCCAGAATGTTTCGGCATCGATCCCTTCCAGCTGCTCGGGGAACAGTTCCTTCAGGGCAGGATAATGGACCTGCCAGAACGGAAGTGTTCTGGCAAGATGGTTCTCACAGAAGCGAGACTGTGATTCCTGCATGCCGGCACTGACATGTGCCAGCGGTGTGCCTGAATAGGAAGGATCCATCTGATGTGTATAGTATGCGTGACCGCTCTCGTGGACCGTAGACAGCACTGCCATGCCCGGATTGTATTCCCTGTACTTGGTGGTGAAGCGGATATCGCCTGAGCAGACGCCTGTGGTAACAGGATGTTCTGACTCGCTGATCTTTCCCCATGTCTCATTGAAGTCGATGTATTCCAGGATACGCTTCATGAACACGCGCTGCTTTTCAGCCGGATATACAGCATGCATAAACGATGTGTCGATCGGTTCAGCTGCTGAAACACGTCTGATCAGCGGAACAAGGCGATCCCTGATCTGTTCAAACAAAGCATCGTATTTCTCACTTGTCCAGCCAGGCTGATTCTCATCCAGGATCCTGTCAAACAGTGAAAGATCGCTTTTCTGATACTGTTTCAGACTGCTGTAGGCCTTCACAAGCTTTGCAAGGTAAGGCTCATACATGCTGTAGTCCTTCGCAGCCTTTGCCTGCAGCCATGCTTCTTCGGATTCACCGAGGATCTTCTGATATTCAACATATTCATCGGCAGGTACCGCGCGGATCCTGCGTGCGCTCTTGAGCTGAAGTTCAACCATTCTGGCTGTTTCAGGGTCCAGCTCCTCCTCAGAAAGCTCCTCCATCAGCTGATACATCTCAGGATCGTTCTGGATCCTGATCAGTTCACCTGACAGCAGAGCCGTCTTCCTGTTTCTGTAGTCTGCACCCTGGGAAGGTGCTTTCGCTGTTTTATCCACTCCGATAATCGTCAATGCCATGCGGTATGCGGCCATGCGTTCCAGCCAGCTGCGGAACAGCTGTACTTTTTCATCCAGGTTCATCTCCTGCCTCCTGTCAGATAAAATATAAGGGTATTCTATCATACACGTGCTGACAGTGTACCCGCCTGCATTATGATTGACAGCAAATCATATGAAAAATAAGATGTTGATGAAAACGGAGGCATCATATGCGCAAGATCTATATCAACGGACAGGTATATACCGGAAGCCTGCCGCTCTGCGAAGCTTTTGTGACAGAAGCAGAGCATTTCATCTACGCTGGATCAAATTCACTGGCCATGACATACGCCGGAAAGGATACAGAGATCGTTGATCTGAAAAACAGGTTTGTATGTGCTGGCTTCAATGACAGCCATATGCATGTCCTCGGATTCGGGCAGTTCCTGATCAATGCGCCGCTTGCAGAACACACAGGAAGTCTTTCCGATGTGCTTGACTGTCTGCGGAATCATCAGGGAAGGACCGGAGGCTGGCTGACCGGCAGAGGCTGGAACCAGGATTATTTCAATGATGTTCACAGAATGCCGGACCGGTATGATCTGGACAGCGTCAGCACGGATATTCCGATCGCTGTCAGCCGTGCCTGCGGGCACTGCATGGCTGTCAACAGCAAAGCTCTCGAGCTGTGCGGCATTACAGCAGATACTGCAGCTCCTGAAGGCGGAGCCATCGGAATGCGCGATGGGAAGCCGGACGGTCTGCTTTATGATAATGCAATGACATTGATCCAGTCACATATCCCCCAGCCAACCGAAGAAGAGATCATGGACATGCTGAGGGCAGCATTCCGCGCATTGAACTCCTATGGTATTACAAGCGCACAGACAGATGACTACTGCACATTCC
>DMBB01000074.1:4568-6791 GCA_003446295.1 Erysipelotrichaceae bacterium | reverse complement strand
CAGCAGGAAACAATACCGGCACCGGTGACCTTCTGTTCAAGACAGGTCCCCTGAAAATGCTCGGTGACGGCTCGCTCGGTGGCCGTACAGCCCATCTCTCCAGGCCGTATGCCGATGATCCTGATACTTCCGGATTCAATCTTTACAGTGACGAACTGATGAATTCCATGATCGAGTACGCCAACGATCATCATATGCAGTGCGCCGTGCATGCGATCGGGGATGCCTGCCTGGACCAGGTGCTCAACGCCATCGACCGTGCACTGCGCAAGACACCTGTGAAAGATCACAGACACGGCATCATTCATTGCCAGATATCAAGAAAAGACCAGCTTGAACGAATGGCTGATCTTGATCTTCATATTTATTGTCAGAGTATTTTCCTGGATTATGACAATCACATCGTCAGACAGCGGACAGGTGAGCTGGCAGACACCAGCTACAGCTGGAAGACTTTGATGAACAGCGGCCTTTCCGTATCCAACGGATCCGACTGTCCGGTCGAACTGCCCGATGTCATGGCAGGTATTCAGTGTGCTGTCACACGTACTTCCCTGCATGATCAATGCGGTCCTTATCTTCCCGAAGAAGCCTTCACTGTTCAGGAAGCCCTGGATTCATTCACGGTGCGCGGTGCTGAGGCAAGTTTTGAAGAATCTGTCAAAGGACAGATCCAGGCAGGATATCTGGCGGACTTTGCGGTCCTGGAAGCAGATCCCTTCCAGACAGACCCCTCACATTTGAAGGACATCCGCGTCCTTGAAACATATCTGGGCGGACAGCTGGTCTACCGCAGAGAAAACTAGAGCAAAGCCTCCGTACAGCGGAGGCCTCTTTTATGATTCTGGTGACGGTACGGGACCGGAAACAACTGTATACCGGTCACTGACATCCGTCATTTTGCAGAAAAGCGCATACCTTGCATCAGCGAAATCATCCGAGCATGTCAGCATCGTTACGATACGGTCTGTCGGATAAACCACAACATCCGAAACAAATGTTGACCGGTCGAACCAGTACTGGAGATATGAAAGATATTCCTCCTCAGATGCAAATCCCGTCTCCAGGAACTGATCTTTCGCATCATTGATCGATCCGGCAAACGGTTCCAGCAGATATACGACCCCTGCTTTTGTGATCAGCAGAAACTCCCGGTGTTCATCATAGTATGCCTGACTTTCGTATTTTTCCAGTGTACCGAACATCGTCCCGTCTTTGCGTCCATGTGCGAACAGCGGCGTATTGGTGTCCGTGAAATCAGGAGCTGAACTGTTGAGCGCAAATACGCATCCCATGTGATTCCACTCACCCGTAAACAGGTGGTTCAGATAGTAATCATTGTCCGCATTCTGAACGATCGGATAATTGATGACGGATGTATCCTGCACCAGCCAGCCGATCACATCGGAGTTGATCTCTTCCAGAGCAGCAAAATCCAGACGGATCGGTATCCGGGTATCGACATCCGCATTGTCTGCACCGATGGTCATCACCTGATCCGTCAGCTGATCATATGCACCTGTCCCCTGCTTTCTTTCAGAATATATCTGCCAGAAGCGGTATCCGGAATAAACAGCACTGCCCAGTGCAAGCACAAACAGAAAGCGGAAGATCCATGCGCCTGCTGCGGAGAGCTTCCGCTTTTTCTTTTTCTGATCAGGCTGTTTGAGATCACCGTTCATCCGGGTCTCCTGCAGTTCAGCCGTTTTACTCATAGCTGCATCCAAAGTATACAAACAGCATGCGGTCTTTCCCGTTCATATCCTTGATGATCTCATAGGATGCTTCAGGAAGGATCGATTCAACGAGCGCGCTCATCCGTTCACGCTGATCCCAGCCCATCTCAAAAGCCATAAAGCTCTTTTCTTTCAGAACACTGCGGCAGTTCTCAAAGATCACACGGTAAAACTTCAGCCCGTCTTCTCCGCCGAACAGCGCTACGTGCGGTTCAAAGTCTACGACCGAACGTTCCATCTTTTCCTCTGCGGGAATATAGGGAGGGTTTGAGATCAGAACATCCAGCTTCATGCCGCGTTCTTTCAGAGGCTCCAGCATATCTCCGGCAAACATTTCAATATCTGCCCCGTTGTTCTTTGCATTCTGCTTTGCAACTTCCAGCGCTTCCTCTGAAATGTCGGTCGCGCACATGCGCACACGCGGTTCTTCCTTCGCAACAGTGATCGCGATCGCACCGCTCCCGGTACCGACATCGGCACAAACGAC
>DMBB01000074.1:0-4384 GCA_003446295.1 Erysipelotrichaceae bacterium | reverse complement strand
GCCATCGGCTCCTGATTCAGGATCCTCGCCATGCCTTCATCAAACTGCTGTTCAAGATCCGCCGGCATCTGCTCATCAAAATGCAGATACAGATCGAACCGTTCTTTCCTGCTGATCTCCACGAGATATGCCATGACCGTCTGCTGAGGTACATCGTTCTTCTCACACAGACGCTCATATTTTCTGACAGCTTTTGCAAACGTTGTCATTACTGTGCCTCTTTCAGTTTGTTCTTTTCATCTTCCGCCAGAAGTCCGGCAATGACATCATCCAGCTTGCCTTCCATAATACGGTCAAGCTGTGTGATCGTCAGACCGATCCTGTGATCGGTCACACGGTTCTGCGGGTAGTTGTATGTACGGATCTTTTCCGAACGGTCACCGGTACCGATCTTGGCTCTGCGGATCGCACCTGCTTCTTCATCCTTGATCCGCTTCAGCTCTTCATATACGCGTGCCCTGATCAGACGCATCGCTGTTTCACGGTTTTCGATCTGAGAACGTCCTTCCTGACAGTTGACCGTAATACCTGTCGGTATGTGAACGATACGAACCGCAGAGTCTGTTTTGTTGATATGCTGTCCGCCTGCACCGGAAGCTCTGTGTGTTTCGATCGTCAGATCTTTGGGATCGATATCAATATCTGTCTCTTCTGCTTCAGGCTGGCAGAGCACAGTCGCTGTGGACGTGTGAATGCGTCCCTGTGTTTCCGTCTTTGGCACGCGCTGTACGCGGTGCGCTCCTGACTCAAATTTCAGATCATGATATACATCCGTTCCTTTGATGGAGAATACGATCTGGCTGAATCCGCCGGCCTCGGAAGGACTGGCTTCCATGACCTGGACTTTCCAGCCTCTTGATTCCGCATATTTTGTATACATACGGTACAGATCACCGGCAAAGATATTGCCTTCATCACCGCCTGCGCCGCCTCTGATCTCCATGATCACGTCATGGCTGTCATCAGGATCACGCGGTATGAGCAGATGCTGAATATGTTCCAGGAGCTGCTCACGCTCAGGCTCGCATTCTTCTTTCTCTGCCCTTGCCATTTCCCGCATCTCGGGATCACTTTCATTCAGAAGCTCATCAGCTTCTTCGATCCTTGTATCGAGTTCCTGCAGATGTTTCCAGGCATCCACTGTCTGCTGCAGACGGGCCTGCTCTTTGGACAGCTTTGTCAGGATCTTCGGATCCGACAGGTTCTCCTCTTTCAGAAGCGCCTCGCTGATCTCATCATACTGCTTCTGCAGTTCTTTTAATTTTTCTCGTACTGCGTCCATGTTTCCTCCCCGTCAATCACGGTAATCACAGAGATCTCCGTCTCTTCCAAACTTGAATTTCAATCTTCTGAGCGCCCTTTGCTCAAGCTGTCTCACACGCTCACGTGTCACATTGTACACAGCACCGACTTCTTCCAGCGTTTTCGGGACACCGTCATCCAGACCGTATCTCATTCTCAGGATGCCTGCCTCACGTTCGGGCAGTTCCTTCAGTATTTCCCTGATCCGTTCTTTCAGAAGCTCATTGTTGGCATATTCGATCGGATCCAGTGTAGACTTATCCTCTATGAAATCCGCCAGTGTGGAATCATCCTCATCTCCGGCAGGTGTTTCCAGTGATACTGTGGCTTGAGAGACCTGCAGGATCTGGCTGACATTTTCCTCAGTCATTCCGTTTCCGAGCTTTTCCGCGATCTCCTTTGTTGTCGGTTCCCTATGGAGCTCCTGCACAAGACTGCGCTGTGCGCGTCTTACCTTGACGACCTGGTCGTTCATATGCACAGGCAGACGGATATCCCTGCTCTGATCGGCGATCGCCCTTGTCATGGACTGCCGGATCCACCATGTGGCATATGTACTGAAGCGGAATCCGCGGGAATAATCAAACTTCTCTACAGCTCTCATCAGGCCGATATTGCCTTCCTGGATCAGATCCTGCATAGAAAGACCTCTGTTGAGGTAATCTCTGGCGATCGATACTACAAGTCTCAGATTACTGTCGATCAGCTTTTCTTTTGCCTTCTGATCCCCTTCACTGACCGCTTTGGCTGTTTCATATTCCTCCTGAGGCGTCAGCAGCGGGATCCTGCCGATCTTTTTCATGTAGTGAGCTACCGAATCTCCGATCCCGCCGGTTCTGCGGTCATTTTCAGGTTCAGCAATGATCTCTGCATCGTCTGCGACTTCTTCAGAGGTTATTTCTTCTTCTTCGAATTCTTCGAGCTGTTCCTCGAGCAGTTCATTCTCTTCGCTCAGCTCGTATAATTCATCCAGTTCTTCTTCATTCAGTTCCAGTTTCTGAGCTTGTTCCAGAAGATCCTTCTGTGACAGCTCTTCACCGTGTTCTTTTTTCTCATTAACAAAAGCACGGATCTCACCCATATGTACATTTGAAATCGAATTATCTTTATGTTCCATACGAAAACCCCCACTGATATTATTCTACAATAATGTCTGAGTTCCGCAAAACTTTCAAAGAAAAACCCGATCTTAATGACCGGGCAGCGAAGTATCTTACTTGAGACCGTACTTCTTGTTGAAGCGGGCAACACGACCTTCAGCCTGAGCAAATCTCTGACGTCCTGTATAGAACGGATGGCAGTTAGAGCATGTGTCAACTTTGATTTCCTTTAATGTGGAACCTGTTGTGAACTCTGAGCCACAGCTTGTGCAGACTACTTTGGTCTGATAGTACTTCGGATGAATATCTTTCTTCATTTTCAGATCTCCCTTCTGCCTTAAACCTCATGCGGGTCTAAAGAAAGCGCACTAAGATAGTACCATATTGCGGACAGTGCCGCAAGAAATTTATTTTTTGTTTTCGCATCATCGAAAGAAAAGATATCCGTTAAGTTTTCGGGACCGGATATCTTTCTGCAAAAGGCGGGGTCAATGAGTGAATCAGGATTCTTTGATAACTCCTTCTTTGACCAGCTGGTCTTTCAGATAGCGCAGCTGACCCCCTGCCAGCACTACTGCCATTTCAGAATCTGTCAGTTCAAGTCTGACATTGAATGCAAAGCCCTTTGTCACATCCTTGACAACGACTCTGCGTGTCGGGATCTGATCGAGGAAGCCTTCGATCTCCAGCAGGTCATCCTGCTCGATCTTTTCGTAGTCTTCCCGGCTTTCAAACAGCATCGGTACGATACCGTGGTTGATCAGATTTCCTTTATGAATACGTGCAATGCTCATGGCGATCACACAGCGTACTCCAAGATACATCGGATTGATCGCAGCATGTTCACGGGAGCTTCCCTGTCCGTAGTTCTCACCGCCGACAATGATCGACTTGCCGAGTGCTTTTGCACGTTCAGCGAATGTCGGGTCATAACGGTGGTAGCAGTATTTGGACATCAGAGGAATATTCGAGCGCATGCTGGAGAATTCAGCTCCGGCAGGCGTGATGTCGTCTGTGGAAATATTGTCAGTTCCTTTCAGTGATACCCTGCAGGAAACATGCTGTTCAGGCTTTTCGGGAACCGGCAGCGGAGCGATATTCGGTCCGCGGATGATCTCTACCTTGGCGGCTTCTTCTTCCGGAAGCGGTTTGATCAGCAGGGAATCATCGATCTCATAATGCAGAGGCTCATGGATCTCAGCCAGTTTTCTGACATCCTCGCCCATGACTTCCTCAGCTGTAGCGAATGTACCCATGATCGCTGTTGCACCGGCTGTTTCAGGGGACACCAGATAGATGTTGGCGTTCGGAGACCCGGCACGTCCCCTGAAGTTGCGGTTCGATGTACGGACAGCGATTCCGTTGGTCGGAGGTACCTGACCGATCGCACAGCAAGGACCGCAGGCGATCTCAAGGATACGGACACCTGCATCCACCAGCATGCCGAGGTAGCCGTCTTTCATCAGCTGCTTATAGACCTGACGGGAGGAAATGCCCAGCGTGCACTGAACATTCTCATGTACATGGCGTCCCTGCATGACCAGCGCTGTCTTGGCGAGGTCCGCATAGCTTGCGTTTGTACAGCTTCCCATAAATACCTGCTGGACCGGAGGACGCTCTTTCAGCTCACGCATCGGAATGACATTGTCAGGCTGATGCGGCAGTGCTACCAGCGGTTCCAGAGCAGACAGATCGAGTTCCATCTCTTCATCATATTCAGCATCAGGATCTGCGCACATTTCAACAAACTGATCGCCGCGCTCCTGAGCTTCCATAAACCTTTTTACAACATGGTCTGCCGGGAAGATGGAAGAAGTCGCACCCATTTCAGCACCCATATTGGTGATCGTCATACGTTCGGGAACTTCGAGATTCTCAGCTCCTTCACCGACATATTCATATACTTTTCCCAGACCGCCCTTGATGCTTTCTCTTCTCAGCATTTCCAGGATGACTTCCTTGGCATTGACGCCCGGTCTCAG
>DMBB01000400.1 GCA_003446295.1 Erysipelotrichaceae bacterium | reverse complement strand
TTAGTTGAACTTTTATGCCCTTGCTGTCTGTCAGCGAGGGCTTTATATATTCAGGTACGCGATAACAAGAAAGGTTTAGGTGAAGGAATGAATCAGGCGGTATTAGAAAGCAAGAAAAATGTCGTCACCGAGATTGCAGACAAGATGAAAAATTCCGGTTCTGCAGTTGTCGCTGAGTACCGTGGACTGAGCGTTGCTGAGGTCACTGAACTCCGTCGCGCACTGATGGCCGAGCATGTTGAGATGAAAGTCTATAAGAACACGCTGGCTGCCAGAGCTGCAGAAGCGGCTGGTTATGGAGACCTGAAAAACGTTCTGACAGGACCCAACGCGATCGCATTCGGCAAAGACGAAACCGCAGCGGCTCGTGTTATGGCACAGTTCGCGAAAAAGCATAAGGCACTGATTCTCAAGGGCGGAATTGTTGAAGGCCGTGTTATCGGATCTGAAACAGTTGCAGAGCTGTCCCAGCTCCCGAACAGAGAAGGAATGCTGTCAATGCTGTTATCTGTATTACAGGCACCTGTTTCCGGCTTTGCAAGAGCTATCAATGCTGTTGCTGAAGCTAGAGGCGGTAGCGCAGAAGCACCAAAAGAAGAAGCTGCAGAGGCAGCTGCCTAAGGAAGAAGGAGGAAAAAATCCATGGCAAAGTTAACACAGGAAGAGATTCTTGCTTATCTTGATGAAGCTACAATTCTTGAGCTGAATGAGCTCGTAAAAGCAATCGAAGAAAAATATGGCGTAAGCGCAGCTGCACCTGTTGCAGTAGCTGCACCTACAGAAGCTGCTGAACCTGCAGCACCGACAAACGTAACAGTTGTTATGACAAGCTTCGGTGACTCCAAGGTTGGCGTTATCAAAGTCGTTCGTACGATCACAGGTCTGGGCCTTGTTGATGCTAAGAAGCTGGTCGACGGTGTCCCTGCAGAAATCAAGAAGGATGTACCGATGGAAGAAGCAGAAAACATCAAGAAGCAGCTTGTTGAAGCAGGAGCTACAGTTGAGTTCAAATAAAATTTGAACAAAATAATCGTTTAGAGAAGCCGAAATCTGTTTCGGCTTTTCGGCCCTAAGAAAGGAACCGCGTTATGAGCCAAATTCACTATTTTACAGATAACAGCGGGCTTCCTTCGAACAGGAGGGAGATCACCTTTCAGTTTTCGGGCCGCACATTCACATTTGTTACGGATGATGGTGTTTTCAGCAAGGATGGTGTCGATCAGGGCACAAAGATCCTGCTGAAAAACGCCGTATGCACGCCATTGTCCGGAAGTGTTCTGGACTTGGGCTGTGGATACGGGACTGTAGGAATTGTTGTGAAAACAATGTTTCCGGAATGTTCTGTCACTTGCAGCGATGTCAACTCGAGAGCGCTGGAGCTCACGGAGCTCAATGCCGAAAAAAACAAGACGACTGTCAGAGCGGTCAGATCAGACCGCTTCGATAGCCTGGCTGATCACTTTGACTTGATTCTGACGAATCCGCCGATCAGAGCCGGCAAGGCTGTGGTGCACGGGATCCTGTCGGAAGCTTATGATCATCTGAACCGGGGCGGTATTCTGCTTGCGGTCATCAGGAGAAAACAAGGCGCTGAAAGCGCTGTCCGAAAGATAGCGGAAGTTTTCGGGTCTTGTGAGGTAATTGACAGGGATAAAGGATACTGGATTCTTAAGGGGATCAGAAATTGACGGCTTTACTCAACATTGGTAATATTATATGTTGAGAAATGTCGCAAAAATAAGGGTAAGGGTTAGTATGCCCTTTTCGGCGTATATAAGGCGATGCAGGCGAAAGGATGGCGAACAATGGAGAATAAAGAAACCTACCGTGTTGTGAATTATGGCAACAAAGCAACCCGCCGCGATTATTCAAAGGTAAGTGCGGGGCTGGATCTTCCGGATCTGGTGGAAATACAGACAGCATCCTTTGAGTGGTTCACAACGGTAGGTATCAAAGAAGTATTTAATGATATCTACCCAATCTACAACTATGCCGGCAATATCCGGCTGAAGTTCATTGACTACGAATTCGGTGAACCGAAATATTCGATCAGTGAATGCAAATACAGAGAGACAAACTATTGTGCACCTTTAAGGGCAAAGATGGAACTTGAGATCGTTGACCCTGATACAGGTGAAGTGATGACGCAGTGGGAAGAGGTCTTCCTCGGAGACTTCCCTCTGATGACACCGACAGGCACATTTATCATCAATGGTGCTGAACGTGTTATCGTCAGCCAGATCGTACGTTCACCTGGTGCATATTTTGATATCGTTTCCGAAGACCGTACAGGCCGTGATACATACACATGCGAACTGATCCCTTCCAGAGGAACCTGGCTGGAATTCATGTCGGATGACAAGAAAGCGGCTCTTGGCAGGATCCTGAACGTTTCGATCGACCGCAGAAGAAAGGTGCTCAGCACGATCCTCTTCAAGGCGATCGGCATGTCCCTGAATCTTGAACGTACAGATGATCCGTTTGATACGACTGAGATGCAGAAATTCCTGAAGGCTCTGCGTTTCGAGCTGTATCCGGATGTGATCGTTGAACAGGAAGAAAGAGAATTCCTGAACGATTACATGCTGCTGTACACATCCGTATTCGGAAATTATGAGGAGATCCTCAATACACTGAACGCTGATAAGACAAAGACAACAAACGAAGCTCTGCTGTCTGTTTACGAAAACCAGCGTGCAGATGAAATTGCTACGATCGATGGTGCCGTCAACCTGATGGATGCCAAGTTCTTCGACTACAGAAGATATGACCTGACGAAGGCAGGCCGTTATAAGGTACGCAAGAAGCTGAATATTCTTGACCGTATGGAAGGCCATAAGCTTGCGGAAGATCTGATCGGTGCCGAAGGAAATGTCATCTTCAGCAAGGATGTCATGATCGGAAAAACAGAGCGCAATGCACTGCGCCCTGAGATCAACAAGGGCATCAACTGCCGTGCGCTTCCGTTCAACCATACATTCTCCCATCCTGTAACAGCAGTGATGAAAACAAGCTGGACGAATGCACTGGCCGGAAGGATCCTTGCGACAGATCTTGACGGAAGCACTGTATCCCTTACAAAGGGCACAGTCCTGACACCGGAAGATGTCAAAGCGATCGCAGCTGAATTCAGCGAGGTTACTGTTTATGCAGGAATCATCGCAAGCGAAGCAAAGCTGACAAACGACAATGTCACAGCAGTACTGAAGCTGGGACAGCGTCTTTATACACCTGGCCGTCTGACGGTCAACGGTGCTGATGTGACGGATGCCGCAGGCAACAACCTCCTGGACCGTTATATTCCGGACGGAACTGCTCCGAATCTGACGAATGCGAAGAAAGAAGCAGTCACAAAGATGGTAATGGAAGGCGAAGCTGTCAGCCTCTGGCTGGTAGGCGCCTGCGTACAGGAGATCACGATCCTGGCAGCTGACGGTCACCCTGTCAAGCTGATCGGTATCGATCCGCTGAATGACAAGCACACCATCACAATGCCGGATATGTACGCTCTGTATAACTACGAGCTGACGATGCTCGACGGTATCGGTACAACAGATGATATCGATATGCTGGGCAACCGCCGTATCCGTACAGTCGGTGAACTGATCCAGAACCAGTTCCGTATCGGTCTTTCCCGTATGGAACGTGTCGTTAAGGAAAGAATGTCCATTGCGGACGCTTCCAACCTGACACCGAAACAGCTGACGAATATCCGTCCGCTGACAGCAGCGATCAAGGAGTTCTTCTCCAGTTCCCAGCTGTCACAGTTCATGGACCAGCAGAACCCGCTCGCTGAGCTTTCCAACAAGCGCCGTATTTCCGCGCTGGGTCCCGGCGGCCTGACGCGTGAACGTGCCGGATTTGAAGTCCGTGATATTCATAACTCCCATTACGGAAGGATCTGCCCGATCGAAACACCTGAAGGTC
>DMBB01000149.1 GCA_003446295.1 Erysipelotrichaceae bacterium | reverse complement strand
ACACTTGTCATCAGTTCAGGAGATCCCTTGAACTCGGATACGCGTCTGCTTCTTGAAACATTCAGGATCGCTTTTTCCGACTGATCCAGATATTCATTGATATCCGCCTGTCCGCTTGTTCCTTCCTCCACGATCGTCTGCGCCGTTTCGATCAGCTTTCTCAGCAGCGCCTTATCATGGATCATGGCAACATAGTGCTTTGTGTTGTGGCTCGTTACCGCAGCGTCCGTCAATGACGTCAGGTAGGCAAAACCGCCGACCAGTTCGAGCTGTCCCATGTCCTTCAGACGGGTGGATACCGTTGTCAGATCGACCGGAGACCCTTCGTGATACAGTGAAGAGACCGCAGTAAAAATACGGCGGTTCACATCGACGAAAAAGTCATCTTCACTCAATCCTTCTTCCATACCGGTTCTTGCGGCATTCGGATACACCATCATGGTGCCCAGCAGACTGGCTTCCGCTTCCGGTGCTGAAGGCAATACACCTACAGGCATACGTTTACTCGCTTCCTTTTAACTGGATATTCAGTGTTGCGACAACACCTTTGTAAAGCTCGACTCTGACCTTTGTTACACCCAGGCCTGTGATCGGAGCTGTATCAAGGAACTTCTTTTTATCAACCTTGATGTTCTGTTTCTGCAGTTCCTGGACGATCTGCTTTGTTGAAACAGATCCGAATACCCTTCCGTCTTTTCCGGTATTGACCTGGAACGTAAATGTTTTCTTTGCAAGCTCATCCGCCAGAGCCTGTGCTTCCGCACGGTTCTTCTCATCCAGTTTCTTTTCGTCTTCCTTCTGAATGGCCAGGATCTCCATGGACCGTTCGGTAGACGGTACTGCCAGACCTCTGGCAATCAGATAATTTCTTGCATATCCGTCGGAAACATCAACGACTTCACCGCGTTTTCCGACTTTCTTGACATCAGTTTTCAGTATTACTTTCATTTGATTCAGCCTCCCCGAAATAATCTTCCAATACATCAAGCAGTTCCTTCTGCACATCATCAATGCTGCATCTGGGTCTCTGCATTGCAGCGGCTGTCATATGGCCGCCTCCGTTCATACGCTCCATGATCACCTGTACATTGATCTTTCCGTTGGAACGTGCACTGATCGCAGTTTCGTTATCATCATCGTCCGCGATCACGAACACAGCCTCCACGCCCTGTACCTGCAGCAGTGTGTCTGCTGTCTGGCTCATCAAGGCACGTGACAATATCGTTCCTTTGACAGGCGTGATCACCACGCCGTTCTCATAGATCTGGCTTCCGGACAGAGCGTTTGTTTTCTGTTCAAACTGCTCATAGGTATCCTTGAGATACTCGCCGACCATCATCGGATCAGCGCCGTATCTGCGCAGCGCACTGGCTGCGTCGAATGTTCTTGTACCGGTACGGACACGGAAGTTCCTTGTGTCGATCGTCATGCCCGCCAGCATGATCGTTGCGTCCAGCGGACTCAGTTCGATCCTGTTGGAAATGTACGGCAGCAGTTCCGTGATCAGCTCACAGGCACTGCTTGCGCCGGCTTCAATATACAGGAACATCGGTTTCACGCCGATCTCGGTGGATCTGCGGTGATGATCGATGATCGCGATCTTCTTTGCTTTTTCCAGCACCTTGGAGCCGTTGGACTGTTTGAGATTATGATGATCGACCATGATCACAAGCGTATTGTCCTGCAGCTGGTTCAGCGCTTCGTTTTCTGTCACAAAATTGACTTCCTGGGTCAGTTCTTCCAGGTTTTCACTCATGACAGCTCCCAGTTTTTCTTCAATGCCGCCGGTCTTGGCAATGATGCAGCACTGCTTATGCAGCGCTTCCGTGATCCTGGCTGCGCCGATCGCGGAACCGATGCAGTCAAAGTCCGCATTTCTGTGTCCGCAGATAATGACATTGGAGCTCCGCATGATCATTTCCCTGAGCGTATGTGCCATGACTCTGACTCTGACACGGCTGCGCTTCTCGGTAGCCTCGGATGAGCCTCCGAAGTACTGCACGTCCTCTCCTGCTGTCTGTACTGCGACCTGGTCGCCGCCGCGGCTCTGGGCAAGGTCAAGGAGCTTGATGACCATTTCATCCAGCTCTTCATAGCTGTCCGCGCCTCTGGCAAATGCCATTGAGAGCGTGATAGAGACTTCCTGTTTCTGAGCAGCCTTGCGGACTGTATTCAGCACCTGGAAATGATCCGCCATCAGTGCGCTGAAGATCTTTTCATTCAGCACCAGCAGGTATCTGTAGTTGTTGACCCTCTTTACAAGGATCCCGTGTTCTCTGCAGTATTCCGTCAGCGGCGTACGTACCGCGACATTAATGGCAGATACGACCGCTTCATCTTCATACTGTGTGCTTTCTTCATAGTTGTCCAGAGACGCCATACCGATCACGGCACGGCCGTTCTGATACAGACTGCGGTATTCTTCCCTGTCTGTAATATCACGGAAGTACAGGATCGGCCCGTCGTCCGTACGTGTGATCTCATACCACCTGTCATCCAGACGGACTCTTTCGGAATCGCTGCTTCCGCTGATCAGATCTTCTGCTTCAGGGAGCCATACCAGCAGTTTTCTGCCGACACGGTTGATCCCGCGTTCTTTGAACAGATCGCTCATCCATGTGATGATGTGCTCATCATCATAGAACAGGATCCCGACCTGACCGAACATGAACGCATCTTTGCTGGCAAGATCCAGCATTTCCCCGACACCCGCGGAATGCTCAACCGTGAAGTTTTCAAAATGGTCCAGAAGATACCAACTGAGGATCGCTTCTGCCGCAAATACCAGGACCGACACAAAAGCGGTCTTTCCCATTGCCGCCCAGAACAGGGCGATCAGACCCGCCTGAACTGCCAGAACGATAAGGACTGTTCTTCTGAATTCAGTCATTTTTTTCTGCATTTGTTGTATCTCCTTCCAGCAGCCTCTGATGGATATCAGTCGTGATATACAGGAAGCCGATGATCACCATCATGATCGGTGCTGTGAAAAGCAGAAGGAAAGCAAGCAGACCGGCCATCGGAGAGCCCTTTCTTCTTCTGCGCGAAAACAAAATCAGTACAAATACGCATCCGAAAGCAAGCAGGTATACGACACCCAGCATGCCTACGCCGACACATGCATTCTGCACCATCGTATCGGCAAACGGTCTCAGCATCACATATTCATATGCCGCAAATCCGGCAAATGCAAGGTATCCGGTCCATTTCGGAGGATAGTAGTACGCGATCGGCTTGAGCGGTTCAACACGAAGGCGCAGACGCTTCATCATGATCCTCGACAGCAGATGCGTGACTAAACCTTCCAGAATGCCTGTCACAGCTGCTCCGACGATCAGGAGTGTTTTCAGTGTTTCGGCATTTGTAAGCGATGAAGGAACAGCCACGCCGGAAGATGACGCGGCGTTATTCAGCAGATCCTGCATGAAAGCGACGTCTTCCGTCAGGTTGTATCCGAAGAAGGCAGCCAGCACTACCATGCTCATGACATTGACAAACACGGCGATCACGATCGCACTGATGATGAGATGCTCCGTCGGTTTATGATCGTGCACGCCCGCTCCGTAGATCAGGCCGAGCAGTCCTTCTGCCGCAATATAAAACAGCATCTGCGGTCCGCTGATGATAAAAGCCAGGAACGACATTGCCGCAAGGACCATCCAGCTGTCTCTCATACCGTACTTTGTGGCAAAGAATACCATCGGAAGCGGAAGCACAAACATAAAAGACCCGGAAAATAATCCGCCGAGGAAACGGTCCGCGACAAGCATCACTCCTATGATCGCGCACATCATTGCGCCGTCTGTAATCTTTCTTACGTTACTGTTCATTTCTGCTCCTGAGAATATTAAAAACAAATCATCCGGAATCGGACGCAGTTTATTATAGCATACTACGAATTTTCAACATCCTGTGACATATGATTTTCAGAATTCCGTCACAAAAGCCGGCTTCCGCCGGCAGTGGTCACTCTTCAGGCAGCTCAGCCATGATCGACTGTCTGTCATAGTTATCAAGGTAATAGAAATTCAGATGCAGATCCTGATTCAGGTAATAATATTCCTTGAACCCCCATATATGGTCAACGTCTTCCTCATAATCTATATTGGCGGAATGGATCGTTCCCAGAGGATAGGCAAGGAACCATGCTTCTCCGGCGTCAGGACGTTTCTGATAATATCTGACCTGGGCAATACGCACGATATTGATCAGATGGACCTGATAATAGATCCTTCCGAAGTGTGCGAAGCCAAGCAGCACACCTGCAGCGCAAAGGCATGTCAGTGCCTTTTCCGGTCTGAAGCGAAGCGGCAGTTCCCGCAGCAGCAGGCTTGCCAGAGCGATCATGCAGTATACGCCGTATACAGCGGTACGTTCGGGAAAGCTCGGTGAAAGCACCATGATCCCGTCTGCCGCAAGACAGCCGAGGACAAGGAACACATGCAGCACATCAGAGCGCAGCGCATAGATCAATGTTCCGTACCAGATGATGCACCACAATGTATCAATGAAAGGACTGGAGAACCCGTTGATCCACGTCAGGATCAGTTCTGCCGCGAATACCGCAGTGCACACCAGATCTGCACGGCTTCTGTTTTCCTTGAACCAGAACTTTATGACCAGGATCACGCACAGGCATGTATTGACCGCGTCAGCGAAATACAGCGACATATAAAGGAACGGCTTCCAGTTGTTGATGATGCGCATCAGATCAAGTGCCTGGGCCTGTGAGAAGTCATCTTCCAGTCTCACGCTCGTGCCCGGGGCAAGAAACATGACCAGACAAGCTGCAGCAGTGCATCCCAGCACGATCCAGAGATTCCGGTCGCATTTCTTCATATAAAGCGCATATACAACTGCCGCAAAGTTCGTAAATGCGATCAGCACAGACATGTTTTCCATATGCAGTGATATGGCAATGCTGAGGACACACATCAGGATCACATTCCCGGCAGATCTCCTGTCTTCAAGCAGATAGCCTTTCAGCAGGGAAAGATGGATCAGCCAGAGCGGGATCGGAATTGTATATGCCGCAAATCCGACCGCAAATGTATATGTCTGCGTTCTGATCATTCTGGGCACAGTAAGGACCAGGAATACCGTAAACAGAACGTCTGCGAGCCGGTACTGCTTCCTGTTCAGCTTCAGCATCGCCCATACTGTTACGACCATTAAAAACGCCCCGGAGATCTCCCATATGATCTTGCGGTCAGTAAACACAAAGCCCCAGAATTCACTCAGGACACGGCCCGACCATGTCATATAAGCGTATGCTGTCTGGGCAAAGGCATTGGAGTAACGTACTTCACTGGCGTATACCCAGTCATCGCCTGCCAGCGGTGACCAGTGAAATATCAGCACAAAAAACAGAAACAGAATGATATAAACCATATATTCCGCTGCTTTACTTCTTTCAAACCGCATATTCCCCTCCGGTGATCATTACATAATATGTTACCTGCATTTCAGCCAAAACAAAAGCCGTCATTTCTGACGGCAATGTGCTTGTTACTCTCCGACGTAAGGCAGGAGTGCCATCTGACGAGCACGCTTGATCGCAACAGCCAGCATACGCTGATACTTTGCTTTTGTACCCGTGACACGTCTCGGAAGGATCTTTCCGTTTGTGCCAATGAACTTCTTCAGAAGTTCGACATCCTTATAGTCGATATAGGTGATGTTGTTTTTTGTAAAGTAGCAAACTTTACGGCCACCCATTCTCTGCTTCCTGTAAGCCATGTTATTCTCCTTCGTTTCTTAGAAAGGCAGGTCATCGCTTGAAATATCAAGACCCGGCCCTGTGTTAAAATCAGCACTGCTGAAATCATTTGTTCCAAACGGATCATTCTGCGGTTCATTCTGGTAAGAAGGATAAGCCGGAGCTGCATCCTGTCTTGCCTGAGACTGAGAACGTGATTCCAGGAGCTGAACGTGATCAGCTACGACTTCAGTTACGTATACACGCTTACCGTCGCGGTCATCATAATTGCGGGTCTGGATCCTTCCCTCAACAGCGACCATTGCGCCTTTGCGTGCATAGGAGCCAAGGAAATCAGCTGTCTGTCTCCAGGCAACGCAGCTGATAAAATCAGCTGTCTGCTGGCCCTGATTCTGCTGATCTCTGGAAACGCGGCGATCACAGGCAACTGTGAATGATGCTACAGAAAGATTGCTTTGCGTCTTTCTGACTTCTACATCTCTTGTCAGTCTGCCCACTAATTCGACACGATTCACTTCTTTGCCTCCTGAACCGGAGCTTCGTCACGGGTAATCAGGAAACGAACAACACTTGCGTTGATACGCATCAGACGATCAAATTCTGCTACGCATTCGTTGTCGGCCTCAAAGCTTACTACTACATAGTAACCTTTGGTCATGTCGTCAATCTCGTACGCGAAGTCGCGCATGCCCCACTCATTTGTCTTTGTGATCTTTCCGCCGTGGTCTGTGATAATTCCAGCCAGGGATTCGATCAGAGCAGTGCGCTTTTCTTCTTCAACATTCGCATTGACGATGTACATGACTTCATACTTTTTCATCTTGTACACCTCCTTCTGGTCTATACGGCCATTTCTGGCAAGGAGCAGATTTCTCTACTCGCGAAGAAGATTATAACGGAACAGCAGAACAAAGGCAATCATTTTTTTGCGTCATTATGCATAAATCGTACGATAAACACGCTGGATGACAGGCAGTGCTGAAATAGATATATGATCGTCTGACAATTCTTCAGATTTTTTATAAAATGGGTTTACAGGAGCCGTGATATTATGACCTACCCAAAGCCTTTGAGCGAGAAAAGCCTCCGGAAGCTGTATGCAGAAGCCGGAATCACAGACATCGAAAGCGAATTTCTGCATGCTTTATTTCAGTCCTGTGCGAACCTGTACGGTGTAATATCCGTTCAGGACATCTATGACGTATATGAAGGCTGTGCACTGCGCAATGAGTATCCCAAGATCAGGCGCTCGAAACTGATGAAATTCACCGGTATTGCCAGACGTGAAGAACAGCCGTATTACGTTTATGAGATCAATGAGATCTACTCTCTTGAGACTCCGAAAAACGCAGACCGGCAGGTCGTCAGGAAAGACGCTGTTGTGCCCGGCTGGTACAGATTCAATTGTGTCCAGTCGATCAATGAGAGCAGTATGAACTATCCTTTGTACTTTCCGGAGGATATCCTTGCGTACCGGGATGATCCTGCTTCGCCTGAAGAAATACAGTTGCTTCACTTCCTTGATCAGCTTGTTTCTTCATTGCCGGAAGTCAAAGACACATTTCAAACCATGAAACCGAACCCGTACCTTGGCAAACCGCTTAAGGATTTCCGCCTTGAAACAGTTTATGACAGAGACATGAACGAGATGTACGGAAACAGGAAGGGCGCCGAAGGGAATTACTGGAGACAAACGGTCAAAAGTCTTGAGACACTTTCTGCTTCTGAACGTCTGCTGAAAGAATATAAAGAACGGTATCAGTGCAGTGATTTGGAATTCACCAGAAATCTGCACATGCTCGTTGATGATCTGGAAGAAGCCGGCGTTGTTCTGACAGAAGATGAGTTCAGAATGCTTGTACAGAAGATAACCGATCTGCTCAATTCCATGCACTCATGGTATATGAGAGGATGGGCTCCGCGTGAACTGCACAGGCATGCCCCGGCAGGGACGCCGGTCATATATTTCGGCGGGAATATCAAAAAAATGATCAGCGATGGTACTTATTCCCGCGAAGAACTGGTGAAGACGATCGAAGAGTCCGGTCTCAAAGTAGCGAATGCTTCAAAATACGGCAGGTCCTGATCACGATATAAACGAAAGGTTTCCAAACACGGAAACCTTTTTTGTCAGCTGCGTTTTTTGCGAAAGAACCGCTTACTGTTCTTCTTTCTGGTCAAGTTTGACTAGGACTTTTTCTACACGATGATCGCCCATTGCCAGCACCGTCAGCGTAAATCCGTGATCATGGAACGAGTTTCCCGGTTTGGGGAATGTTCCGAAGTGCTCTACTGTCCATCCGCCTACTGTTTCGCTTTCACAGTCGAACTGATCTTCACGGATGCCGAGCAGATCCAGGAAATTAGTGATCGGCATATCGCCGTCGATCTCATATTCCGTTTCGGTCCTTTGAACCACTTCATCCTGGACAGTATCACTTTCGTCCCAGATATCGCCGACCACCTGTTCAAGAACGTCTTCCATGGAAATGATGCCCTGGGTACCGCCGTACTCATCAACGACAACAGCCAGATGCTGTCTTGCTTTGCGGAATGTGTTCAGCACTTCCGGAAGCTTGGTCGTTTTATAAACATAGCACGGTTCCATCAGCAGTGAACGGATATCCACGCGTTCACTCTCAGTCATTGCCTTCAGGAATCTGTTCATATGCAGAACGCCGATAATATGGTCAATGCTGTCTTCATAAACGGGAATGCGCGTATAATGCGTTTCCTCAATGACCTCCAGGATCTCTTCCCATGTGCTGTCAATATCGATCGCCAGCACGTCGACTCTGGCAGTCATTGCCTCGGATGCGGATACATCGGAGAAATGGATCGCTGCCTGAACAAGCTCGCTCTCTTCCTCGTCAATCACATCCTCATTCTCTGCTGTTTCAATGATCGACTGCAGTTCTTCCACCTTCTCATCATTGTCTTCCGGATCCGCTTCCCCTTTCATGAACATGGTCAGCAGATTCACCAGACCCACGACCAGTACGACCAGCGGTTTCAGGACAAACATCAGGATCCTGACAGGATAAGCATATTTCATCGCAAACCTGTTTGCGCCTTGCTTCACCGTGATCTTAGGGATCGTTTCACCGAATATGATCACAAGGATCGTCATGATCGTTGTTGCAGCCCATGTCATTTCATCGCTTCCCGTCAGCAGCAGCACTGCGACTGTCGCAAGTGAGGAGCTGGCAATATTGACCAGGTTGTTTCCGATCAGGATCGAACTCAGCGCGTCATCGAAATGTTCGGCAATATAAACAGCGATCGCTGCCGGTACGGAACCGGCATCACGCTCATTCTCCAGTCGGAGCAGATTGCAGGAAGAATAGGCCATTTCTGCACCGGAGAAGAAATTCGACAGATAAATACACAGGACGATTCCCGCAATTACGAAATAGATCGTCATACTGTTTCCTCTCCTTCCTTCTTTTCCTTGGGCAGTCTGATCATGACCTTCAGGATCCTGTTATGATCCATGCTGGCAACAGATACGATCAGTCCATGGTAAACAAAGGATTCCTGTACCTCAGGCACCTCCTGGAAGTGTTCAAACACCCATTCACCGATACGCTTGTTGGACAGGGATTCATCTTCTTCGGGATCGTCAAAGCCGATATTCCAGAATGTATCCGTGACTGTTTCTTCCGCATCAACGAGCCAGCTGCCGTTTTTCAGATCAATGCACGGATCTTCCACAACATCATCTTCATCCCAGATATCACCTACCAGTGTCTCCAGAATGTCTTCTGTCGTCACGATGCCGACAGTTCCGCCGTAATGATCCGTAACGATCGCAATGCTCTGTCTTTCACGGCTCATTTTCGGAAGCAGCTCATCGATCTTGGCGTTCTCCGTCACATAGAACGGTTCATCAAGCATGGAACGCACATCGACTGAAGCCCCTTCCTTCAGATAAGAACGGATATACTTTCTGATCTGAAGGATCCCGATGATATGATCGATATTTCCTTCATATACCGGCAGACGGCTGTGATTCTGAGTACGGATCTCTTCAAGCATCTCTTCCGGCGTCGCATCGATATCAAGTGCGCATACATCCACGCGGGGCGTCAGGATGCTTTCCACAGTCAGATCGTTGAATTCCAGAGCCGATGAAATGAGGTCCCCGTGTTCTTCGTCAAGAGTACCTTCTTCCGTCATATCTTCAATGATGTCCTGGATCTCTTCTTCCGTAGCCGAGACGGGCGGATCTCCTTTAACAAACTGAGCCGCAAAGGATCCGATCGCTGCCAGCAGCAGAGAGACCGGGCGGAACAGTCCGATCAGGAATGTCAGGAACGGTATGCACCACAGCGACAGTTTTTCGCTGTATTTCTTGGCAATGCTTTTCGGCAGCATCTCTGCAATAAAGAATAGTACCAGAGATGTGATCAATGTCGATATCGTTACAGCAGAAAGACCCCAGCGTTTTGTCACCTCCACCGTAACAATGGAAGCGATCGCCAGGTGCGCTATATTCGTGCAGATCAGCAGTGTACTGATCGTACGGTCAAAATTATCCAAAGCATCCAGGACTTGTTGTGCTTTCTGATTCCCGTGGTCCGCAAGCGTTTTCATTCTGACCTTCGAAACCGACGCCAGAGCTGTCTCACTGACCGCAGCAAAATCTGCGAATAGTATCAGCAGTATCGTAATAAGCAGGGGCGTTATACTACCGCCATCATCCATAGGAAGCTTCCTCCTTCTGTACCTAAGGGACAAATATAGCAAAATACTATTAAAAAACCGTATGCATGTCAAGAAAGCACGCTTAAAACGAGGGTACGATTGATTCTGCAGACCGATCAGACATCAGCGGCATGATTCTCTGATCTGAAGAAAAAGGCTCTCAGCGATCCAGCTGAAAGCCATTTAATGCCGTATGTCTGAATGATTTCGGTGCTCAGGCATTTGTACCATGTTTCATATCAAACTGCGAAAGGAAACGCTCAATGCGCTCACAGGCTGTTTTCAGTTCCTCCAGGCTGTATGCATAGGACATTCTGACATAGCCTTCCCCGCTCGGTCCGAATGCCGTACCTGGAATGATGCATACCTTTTCTTCCTGCAGCAGACGCAGACAGAAATCATAGCTGCTCAATCCTGTGGGCTTGATATTGGCAAATACATAGAAAGCACCTTCCGGAAGCGGTGTGTACAGACCCATCCTGTTCAGCTGTGCTGTCAGGAAATTCCTGCGGTTTTTGAATGATTCAAAATGATGTTCGATATCCGAATCACTGCGGGCACTGATCGCTTCGATCGCGGAGAACTGGGCGGGCGTTGCCGGTCCCATCGTTGAATACTGATGAATGGAGTTGCATGCGTGGATCATATCTTCGTCTGCGATCATATAGCCAAGTCTCCACCCTGTCATTGACCATGCCTTGGAAAAGCCGCTGACGATCACGAGCTGATCCCTGATCTCCTCAAACGAACCGATCGAAAAGGGTTCCCTGTCATATGTCAGTTCCAGGTAGATCTCATCGGCAACGATCAGAATATCGTGCTTTTTCAGGATCGGTATGACTTTCTCATAGTCTTCCTGGCTCATGATGCCGCCGGTGGGATTGCTGGGATAATTCAGAATGATCATCTTTGTACGGTCGGTAATGCAAGCCTCAAGTGCTTCAGGCGTCAGCTTGAACCCGTCCTCTTCCCGCAGCTTCAGATATACCGGCCTGGCCTCCGCCAGCAGAACTGCCGGTTCATATGCCACATAACCCGGATCAAGCACGATGCATTCATCACCGGGATTCAGAACAGATCTGCAGACCAGATCGATTGCTTCACTGGCACCGACTGTCACAAGCACGTTGGACTCACTGTAGCCGGACACATTGAAGCGTCTTTCATAATACCTGACGATCCCTGTCCGCAGTCTTGTCAGACCCAGTGTAGGAGGATAGTAGGTCCTTCCTTTTTCGATCGCATAGATGCCTTCCTCGGAAATATGCCAGGGCGTCAGGAAATCCGGTTCACCGACACTCAGCGAGATCACGCCGTCAACTGTTTTGGCAAGATTAAAGAACTGCCAGAGCAGTGAATCAGAGATCGGTCTGACACGGCTGCTCAGAAAACGTTCAGCACTCATGGCTGTACCAGCTTTCTTTCATCCAGGATTTCTTCATCATCCAGTATGATTCCTGCTACTTTATACTGTTTCAGCAGGAAGCACGTTACGGTAGCGGTAACGCCTTCGATCGGCGCAAGCTTCATAGCGACAAAATCAGATACTTCACGCATGGTCTTTCCTTCGATCATGACGAGGAACTCACTTCCGCCGCTTGTCAGATAAAGATTGGTCACTTCAGAGAACCGTGCGATCCTCCGGGCGATCCTGTCATATCCGGAATCCCGTTCAGGCTTGGCGCTGACCTGGATCACGGCACTGCAGTGGTCCGTGTTTGCTTTATCCCAGTTGATGACTGTATGGTATCCGCAGATGATGTGGTCGTTTTCGAGGCGTGTCTTCACACGCTTGACTTCGTCTTCGTCTTCGTTCATGATGTCCGCCAGATCACGTACACTGATGCGGGGATCATTCTCAAGAACTCTCAGCAGCCGTTTCTCATCCATTTTCCATTCCTCCTGAAAAATACAGACTTAATTCTAGCACCAGCGCCAGAGGCAAAAAAGCATTATCACCGAAAACTTCATATCAGACCGCAGTCATGCATGATCCTTTATTTCTTCTGTATGGTTTTTCCCATATCGAAGGGAACAGGTTATAATTGCGTATATTATTGGCAGAGAGAGGAGGAACTCATGCATCAGAGAACCTCAGAAATAACAGAAGCAGCGGTATATCAGACATACCTGAAGATCCGCAGAAAAGAAGAAGAACGGAAAATACGAGACAGTTTCCTGAAGCAGAAATTCAAACGGACGCCAGCAAAAGCCACTGTACGTCGGTATCTGGCTTCGGAAGAATATGTCCGGCAGCTTGACCTGTATTTTCAGGAGACCAAAGAAATGAAGTATCTGTTTCTTCCGCTGGAACAGCAGAGTGAAGAAATCAGAAATGAGTATGAATCCTTCCGTGAGTTTATTGAAAGTGACCTGAAAAGCGGAAAAAGCATCCGCGGCTATGAACATTACGTATTCGTACTGAACAGAAAGCAGAAAGAAGCATTTCAGTTAACAGCTTCCGATCTTGTCCGGCAAGTCTGGAGCGAACAGAAAAACGAAATCCTGAAGGATATTTTCCGTTCTGCAGACCGCGGTTTCCGTCACAGGAGCCTGTATTATTTCCGTGAACCGAACGGATGGCCATCCCGTCCGATAGCTCCCGTAAAGCTGAATATTGACTGCTTTCCTCTATTCTTTGAACAGATCAATATTCTCTTCAATATCGCAAAATTCCTTCATATTCCCGGGGAATACACCTATGTAGATACTCTGTACGCGGAATATCTCACCCAATGGATCCTCGGACATCCGTCCGGTATCGGCCGTCTTGATCATAAGCAACGATCCGGCCTGTACGACCTCATCCTGCAGTCGGACATTCCGGGAAAACTGATCGACGAGATCCTTGCCCGCTATACACAGGAAAAGATTTCGGCACTTGTTTCCCGCAGCACGATCTACCGCAAGGCGGAAAGGGAGTATACCGAACATACTGCCAGAGAGGAAAAACTGCGTACAACGATCCTTGAGACCATTCCCGACCGTTATACAGAGATGTTCCCGCTTGCCCGCAGTATTCACAGAAAGTTTGTGATCCATGTCGGTCCGACGAATTCAGGGAAAACACATGATGCCGTACGCAGAATGGTACAGACATCCCGGGGCATTTACCTGGCACCTCTGCGCCTGATGGCTTATGAACAGTTCGAGAATATCCGGAATCTTGCAGGAAGCTGCACGATGATCACCGGTGAAGAAGAGATCCGGGAGGAAGGTTCTGTTTTTACGGCTTCCACGATCGAAATGCTTGATACTTCTTATCACTATGAATGTGCTGTTATCGATGAGGCGCAGATGATCGGAGACCCCTCCAGAGGCGGCTCCTGGTCTGCGGCAATGTACGGCCTGTATGCGGATGAGATCCAGGTCTGCACTGCACCGGAAGCACTGGATCTGCTCATCCGGATCATAGAAGACTGCCAGGATGAATATACTGTTGTGCATCATGAGCGCTTTACGCCGCTGATCGCAGAGACAACCGCATTTGACAGCAGTCTGAAAAATGCCGAAAAAGGTGATGCGCTGATCGTCTTCTCACGGAGGAACGTGCATGCTGTGGCGGCGGAGCTGCAGAGGATGAACCGGACCGTGTCCATCATTTACGGTGCGCTGCCGTATGATGTGCGCCACAATGAAGCCCGCAGGTTTGCGGAAGGAGAAACCGAACTGCTCGTTGCGACAGACGCAGTCGGCATGGGCATGAATCTGCCGATCCGGAGAACCGTTTTTCTGGAACTGCAGAAGTTCGACGGCTACAGCAAAAGGTTCCTGACACCTTCCGAGGTTCTGCAGATCGCAGGCAGAGCAGGCAGAAAAGGACTTTATGATACCGGTTATGCCGTGTCAGCGGCAGACCGCAGACGTTTTCTGAAGCTGTTCAATTCCGAGCCGAAGAAAGTGCAGAACGCATATATTTCCTTCCCTGACATTCTGCTGAAACTCGATTGTTCTTTATCCGAAACGCTGGAGCGATGGAAGAATATGGAGGTTCTGGAAGGACTGCTGAAAGGCGATATCGACGATCAGATCGATCTTGCAAAGGCAGCTGAAGCACATCTGAGCGACAAGGACCTGATCTATCAGCTCGTCATGATCCCGTTTGACATCCGTACCGCAGAGCTTCGTGATACATGGATGGACTTTGTACGCTGTGAAGCACATGGAAAACACTGCGATCTTACCGGTTATCTGGATCATGCCAGGTATACTGTCACCCATGGCGATATCCAGGAGCTGGAAGTGGAATACCGCCGCATGGATCTGCTGTACGGCTACAGCAGAAGGATCACCCGGGATACGGGATCGTTCGAAGTGATCTCCGTGATCCGCAAAGACCTGTCTGCAGCGATCATGCGGATCCTGTCAGAACAGAAGCTGACGCCGAGGAAATGCAGAAAATGCGGAAAAGAACTCCCCTGGAATTACCCGTTCGGACTTTGCTATGACTGCTACAGCCATGAGGATCTGTCTTTCTATCCGGGAGGCATACGGTAAAGCACCTTCGATAAGATTGAAATGATAAAAAATGCGGGTTTCAGAATGGATCTGATTCCCGCATTTTCTGATGTATCGATCAGCTTTCTGCTGTTCCGTTTCCCTTTTTTCCAAGCAGATATGCCGGGATCAGGGCTCCTGCAAGCATGATGCAGGCACCGCTGCCAAATAACTGGGCAGCGGAAAGCGGCGTCAGCTTTATGTGATAGTTTTCCAGCATTTCGGCAGAACTGACATCTGTGAAGCAATTCTCTTCCGAGATCCATTGGAAGACCCGCTCAGCAGGCACTTCTTCCCCGGCACGCATTTCAAACCTGTCCAGGAACCTGCTCATGAACGTTTCCGTAGCGGAAGACATTGCGGCACCTGCCGCAAAAGCCAGGATCAGACCTGCTGCAGCAGGTACTGCCAGCATCAGCAGGATACGCCTGTAAAGCACTCCTGCCTTTTCTGCAGTATTTCGGAAGACCAGAGCTGAAGCCAGTGCCGTGATGACGATCATCGCAATGATCAGTACAGCGGTCATGACTCGTGCAAAGAATATGCTCATATCCAGCGGCCTGACCAGTGCTTCAAAGTGCTCCGTCCCGTCGTTCAGAAATGTATAATCAGCCAGTTGTCCGGCATAATCCTTGATAAACGCTTCTGTATGCATAGGATCGTCCAGCAGGAACACCACGCTGTCCGGCTGGTCATCAGAAGATTCCTCTTCTCTGTTTCCGGCAGCGCCCTGTCTTTTCCAGTATTCATGCTCAAGCGCCAGATCTTCCGACAGTTCCTTATCCAGCGTTCCTGCCGGAATGATCACTGTATTCTCCGGAGATTCACACGGACTCATGGTCCAGTACTGTTCACTCTGAGGATCCACAGTATTCTGTGTCTCATATATTCCGACGACCGTCAGTGTCATTCCGAAACCGGAAATATCGATTCCGGCATTCTGCATGTCAGCTGCTTCCCTGTTTCCAGCAAAATCAACATGGAAGCTGTCACCGGGCTTCAGTCCGTTCAGATCAGCCAGTTCCGCAGTGATCATGGCGCTGCCAAGAGCGCCTGCAGTATCAGTCTCATCAAGAAACCTGCCTTCTCTCAGCGTCCATGTGCCTTCCGCTATTTCGATCAGCTCCGGATACCTGACTGCACAGATCATAATATCGGGTTCCTGCCAGAATATTTCTCCACCGCTTTCATCAATATAAGAGCCGACACCATCTTCACTGCCTGCCGGCACATGATGAAAACCGGATGAATATACCGGTGAGGATGTGATGAAGTTGACGGCAGTGACACGTTCATCTTCTGCGATCATCTGTGCGGTTTCCTGCGAAAGCCGGGGATAGTTCTGATATTCACGGCTGAATTCATCATCATCGTCGATCACACTGATGTGCTCCCAGAACCCATCATGATCGATCTCATAGCTCACAGCTGCACGCATGGACTTTCTGACAAGCGTTTTTGCGTTATGCGCTGCCGAGGAAACAGCCAGAGACAGGATCAGCATCAGTCCGGACACAAAAAATGCCGCAGAAAACATTGCGGTTCTTATCTTATGATTCCTGATCTCATTCCATATCTGTTTCATAGCACTCATCATTTCCGAATACGCTGCAGCTGAATTCATTGTAGCATAACAAAAAAGATCAGTTCAGATAAACCGACCTCCAAGAATGTATCATGCCTGATCCAAAAGCAGATGCGTCATTCTGATCAGATCATCTCTGCAGCTCTCCGGATCCGCAGGTTCATTCCTGGTCAAAGACGCATGGATAACAGCAGTATATGTATACAGCAGCTCCATCATGACCCGGAAATCATTCTGTTTCCTGTCCTCATCGGCAATATGATCAAGGCTCGTTCTCATGCACATGATCAGATCGTTGCTGTCGTCGGACAATGAAGGCCATCTCAGATCGGCACCAAGGAATCTGAACATGACATTCTTTTCTTTCCCCTGCCTGATCAGTTCATCAAGAATGCTGATCATCAGTTCTTTTGCAGAAGCCGCATCGTTGTTGTACAGGGCTGCATAGATGCGGTCACAGGCAAGTCTGGAACAATGATCGATGAGATCTTCATAAATGGCATTCTTATCTTCGAAATACAAATAGAATGTCCCTTTGGCAACGCCTGCTTTTGAGCAGATATCGTTGATGGCTGTATTCATAAAACCTTTTTCATTGAAACACTCAAACGCCGCAGCCATCATCCGGCGTTTTTTATCAGCTTTTTTCTCATCCAGTTTCATACCATTGCTTCCCCTCAATTGTACTACTCAGTCAGATTATACAGAAAAATCAGATAAAACCTGTGAAAAAGGCCTTCCCATGTAGATGCGGTATTTAGCCATCAGTGCAGCCGGATCCGCATGCATATTCTGGCTTAAAAACACTTCGATCAGTTCAATGCAGGAATTCACAGCAAGTCTGATAAACAGTCTTTTATCCCTCCAGGTCACATGCTCGTTCCTGTTCTTCAGGTATTCTGCTGTCCGCTCTGTAAAGACATCGGTCAGAAGTTCTTTCAGCTTGTCCTGATACGGCTGATAATATTGAGATTCATAGATCTTATTGACATACACGCTCTGCTCTTTAAACGCTTCAAGCAGTTCCATCAATGCGGCGGGAATCGCATCCAGTCCGTCGGGATGTTTTACAAACACCCTTTTCAGCTGTTTTTCCAGTGTGTCTTCGATATATTCCTGAACTGAACTGAAGTGATAGTAGAATGCAGGGCGCGTAATTCCTGCCGTTGTTGTTAAGTCACTGACTGTAATATTATCCAAGGGACGATCCTGCAATAATGTTTCCAGTGCTGCTCTCATTTTCCGGTCAAACTTCTTGGGCATACAGCCTCCTCGTACAAGGCTTTGGCAACGATGAATAATAGGATTGTATAGATGGAGAAGGCACTACCTCAGTTTGGCCTCACGCTGCTATTTATGACAATTGAATATAGTTGTCAAATAATATTATATCATCATTGCTTTTTATTGTTTTGACCGCGCAAGAAAAAAGATTCATTATTTTGAACAATCACACAGTTTTTTTCATAAATTTTTCAACATTTACAGAAATTGCTTTTCCGTAATACCTTTTGTACTGTTCTATCCGGTAAAGGGGGTCGTTTGACATCCCTGATTCCAGGTCATTTTTCAGCAATTCATAAAGGGTGCCGGAAATAAATTCAGCAAGCATTTCCGCATCACCCTGTTCCGGATCAACAGGAAGCTTTTTCAGATGCCTGTTCAGCACGCTTTCTGTCTCTTTCCTGATGCTGTCATACAGACAGTTAAGGTACATATCGCGCTTTTCTGATTTCATGATGCCGTCCATAATGATCCGGTTGGCACGGAAATAGTGCATGCCCTGCTCGGCAGCCGGCAGAAGCTTATTGATATTGTTTCCGCAGTCAGATGTCATTTCTTTTACATGTTTCCGGATCTGCCCGCAGATATATTCCGGTACATTTTTGGCATGATAATAAAACGCCTGCTTCGTCAGTTCAAGATCGCTGGTAATATCTGTCGCAGATATACTGTCCAGGCTCTTGACTTTCAGCAGTTTCAGTAGTGTTTCATGTGTTTTCTGTTCAAATCGGCCGCTCATACTGTCCTCTCAATTCTAAAAAAGTTCTGAAAACCAGCAAAAATGACTCGAAAACTGAACCAACAGTCATTATTCACTTTAATAAATGCGATTTTTTACTGTATTAATGTCTACAATTCAAAAATGTTTAAACTGACACAACACATGCGAATATTAACATAATTTTGCGTCAAATAACACTAATGTGTAAAAAGTATTTTTCATAATGGCTTTTTTTACAAACGTTCATATGAAAGCCAGCCGGACTTTTTAGGTAGACATTTCAGAAATCCCCGCGTGTATCCGGGCATTGCTTCCTTTGACGCGTTCTCGCATAGAAAGCAGACAATGACATTCCTGCCAGATATGCCGCTTCACGCGGTGTAATCATTTTCTGCTTCCATTTCATGTAAATATCTTCAAAATTATCAGGTTCCTTGATACGCGGCCTGCCAAACGTTACACCTTTTGCTTTTGCCGCGGCAATTCCTTCTGCCTGTCTCTGTCTGATATTCTGGCGCTCGTTTTCCGCAATAAAGGATAACAGCTGCAGTATGGAATCACTCAGAAATATACCCACCAGATCTTTTTCTTTACGTGTGTCCAAAAGCGGCATATCGATCACTGCAATATTCGCTTTTTTCTCTTTTGTGATGATCCGCCATTGGTTCTGTATTTCCTCATAATCTCTCCCAAGACGGTCAATTGATTTAACATAGATAAGGTCTCCCGGACTGATCACTTCCATCAGCTTGAGGTATTCCGGTCTGCAGAAATCTTTGCCTGATTGTTTGTCAATAAATACATGATCCGGTTCAACATTCAATTCCCGGATTGCAATCAGCTGTCTGTCTTCATTTTGATCTTTCGAACTGACACGAACGTAACCATAGGTTTCCATTACGGGTATTAACCTCCATTAAACTATCATTAAAGAAAAATTAGCATACGATCGCATCCAACAGATTCAATGTGCATTTTTGCTGTTTTGAATAATCCCTCCTTCTGTAAAAGAAAAACGAACCAGGAGTATATCTCGGTAGAAAATTGCATTTATACACTCGTCGTCCGTTTTACCTTTGATATTCGATTCATTTTCGCGGAATACTTGTCATATCCGCACTTTTACAATGTGAATTTACATGATTTCCGAAGTCATTTCAAGCACATTATATTCAGGGCTCAGAACTGGTGATGGCGTTCCATGTATGCCCTGATCCATGCGGGGTCAGCCGGCACGTTTCCTTCTTCCTTTGCAAGATACACACAGGGATCCTGCATATCCGATGCTGTCACAAAAGAAAACTCACTGATGTTGCTGAAAGCACCGCAGTCTCCGTTCTTTGAAACAGCGATTACGCTGAGATCCCCTGCGCTTCCCCTGGCTTTCTTCAGCCTGCTGTCAAGGTTTTTCACAGCCAGCTCACATGCTTCCTGAGCCGTGTGTCCTTCCTTCATCAGGCGTACGGTCTCATATGAAATGCACCCTTTCATCAGATCTTCTCCGAGTCCTGTTGCGGCAGCTGCACCGGCTTCGGAATCCGCGTAAAAGCCGCTGCCTGTCAGCGGAGAGTCGCCGACTCTTCCGGGAAGTTTCATAAACAGTCCGGATGTGGAGGTTCCGGCATAAATGTTCCCGGACATATCCAGCACCAGTGCGCCGACCGTGTCATGTCCGCGGTACGCCTGTTGTGTCTGCTGAACTGCCTGTGTCCATCTGCTGAGCGAAAGCTCCGTACGCATGTCCTTCTGTTCAAAACCATGTTCCGCCGCATAAGCCTCTGCACCGCTTCCTGCCAGTACGTTATTCAGCTCATTTCTGCTCAGGCTTCTGGCAATACGGAACGGTGATGCAAATCCGGATATGCTCATGACAGCACCTGTATTCAAGCTCGTGCCGTCCATAAATCCGGCATCCAGCCTGACATTTCCGTCACGGTCAGGCAGTCCTCCGTATCCTACCGATGTAAATCCCGGATTGTTTTCCACATCCGTGATCAGGGCTTCCAGTGCATCTGCTCCTTCAGCACCGTTTTTCAGCATTTCTGCTGCTTTTCTGACTCCGTCCAGTGCCATGCACCAGGTCGCTGCGATCACCCACATATATCCTCCTGCAATATTGGTCCCCAATAAAAAAATCCGGCAGTAAATACCGGATATGCTGTTTATCTGAAGCGGATTTCCCGCATGACTTCGTCGATTTCTTCGAGTGAGAGAGATTTTGAATGAACTTCTGACTGCTTTTCGTTTTCTGTTTTTTCTTCTTCGACCTTGTTTTCCATCATCCCGTCCTCCACACAATCAAAATCATAAAATTATTTTTTTTATAATACAATGCTTGAAATATATTCTTGTCAGTGAATCGGGCATATTTCACAAATTAATGACCGGTCATGAAAAACCGGCCAAAATTTTCATTATTCGTCTTCGTCGCCGCCTGCGCTGAATGCAAAGTCATTCATCAGGACAACACCGTTTTTGGCTTCTGCCGCCACATGACGGATCTCTTCTTCCGTTGCATCTTCAGGAAGCGTGGCTGCCGTTATCAGCATCGGGAAGTTCATGCCTGCAAACACATATGTATTCGGTCTTGAAATGCACGGTGTGACAAGCTGATTGACACTCCCGCCCATAATATCCGTGAAGATCAGTACCTGGTCTTCATCATTGACGCCGGCCCAGAACTTTTCAAGTTCTCCCTTCGGATCCAGGTCATTTTCATATGCATTGATCGCAGTGCAGTTGTCACCGCCGATCCCGAAATAAGACATTGTACTCAGCATGCCGCCGGCAAGACCAAAATGACTGATCAGCAGAATTTTTCTCATCGTTTTTCTCCTCCCACAGATTACATTCTAATTATAACCGTCTGTACAGGCGCTCTATTTCATTGATTGTGGTATCATTCAAGGAAAATCAGATATGGCGGATCCTGTGCAGGAATTTCCTGATAACCTCTTCATTGTTGTAGCCGTCGATATTCTGTGACTGGAACACATACGGGCGGATACCTTTTTCAAGGCATCTTTTGATCGTCTCAGTCGCAGCGATATTGACCAGGTTCATCCCGACAATGCTTGTAGCAGGGCCTGTCATGATCCCGTCATATTCCAGCAGGGCATCTCCTCCGGGGCAGCAGTTGTCGATCACAAGGTCAACGCATTCATAAAGCTTCTTTCCGCTCGCATGTCTGCTGACAGTTTTCTTTGACTGTTCGACATTGGTGATCGCTGCCGTGAAGATCCCTTCCTTCTTGCAGCGCATCGCCATCTCGATCGGCATTGCGTTTCTGCCCGAGTTGGAGCTGATGATCATAATATCCCCAGGTTCAATATGATAGGTATCATAAATAATATCGCTGACTCCGCTCACGCGTTCGATCTCGCTTGAACGCCTGGCGCCCTGCGACAGGAGCACCGCATTGTCCAGGATGCAGTCAACATTGGCCAGTCCGCCTGCCCTGTCAAACAGTTCCATACCGATCATATGACCGTGACCGGTCCCGAATGTATGGATCAGCTTGTCTTCTTCAACCGTCCGCATCATCTCACGGATCAAAGTCTCCAGTGCATCATGATTTTTTTCTTCAGCTTTACGCATCGTTTCAATGATCAGATCAGTATATTCGTAACTCATATCATGTATCTCCGATGTCTTAAAAATACAACCTTTCCGGTTTTTGGAAAATAACATATTTGCAATAATTTTTCCTATATACAAAATGAAAACCCGGATGCTGTCACCCGGGCTGTCATAATAAATACTGTTCCTCTCCGCGAGGCAGATCAAGTTCATCTTCGTCACTTGTTTCTTCGACTTCTTCTTCATCCTCATCGTCAACATCAGTGACTGCATGCACTTCTTCAAACTTTCTGCGTGATCTCAGATCCCAGACATTTCCTTTCAGAGATGCGAACCTCGAATCAAGCATCAGCTCAGAATAGAAACTGGCCTTTTTACGGCTCCTTTTGTCTTCAGGAATCTCAAGGATTTCAGCGACTTTATTCCAGATCTCGGAAAAAGGCAGTTCACTGCCCGCCTCAGAAAGGATGCTGTAGGCTACATCAGTCTTTGTTGCTTTTGTCATAGTAGATAATGTTTCTCCTTACATATGCACCGGCGCGCTGACACCAATACTGTCAAGCGCATTCTTTAATGTGATCTCACACGCATTGACCAATGCAAGGCGCTGAGCTGACAGTTCAGGGTTCTGCGGATCTATGACTTTACTGTCGTTGTAGAAACTATGGAATGCCTGTGCGAAACGGGCAATGTAGTTGACCATCTTATGCGGTGTTCTGGCAGCTGCAGCATCTGCCACTGTTTTTTCAAATTCACCCATCTGCTTCATCAAGGTCTTTTCTTTTTCCGTAGTGAGCAGATCAAATGTTTCTGCCGGTTTGATGTCTCCTGCCTTTTCCATGACGGAGCACATCCTTGCATGTGCATACTGGGCATAATACACAGGGTTGTCGTTGGACTGCTTGACTGCCATATCCAGATCGAAATCCATCTGTGTATCTCCGGCTCTGGACGCAAAGTAATATCTGACTGCGTCAACGCCTGCTTCATCCAGCAGGTCACGCAGAGCTACTGCTTTTCCGGAACGCTTGGACAGTTTGAATTCCTCGCCGTCCTTGATCATTCTTGCCATCTGAATGATATCTACATTCAGTTTATCAGGTTCATATCCCAATGCCTGGATTGCTGCTTTCAGACGTGCAATATAGCCATGATGATCTGCGCCGAACAGATCCACCAGCTGATCATAACCTCTGTCCAGCTTGTCCAGATGATAGGCAATGTCAGGTGTGAAATATGTATAGCTTCCATCGCTCTTCACAAGAACTCTGTCCTTATCATCACCGAAGTCCGTTGTGCGCAGCCACAAAGCTCCATCCTGCGTATATGTACGGCCTTCTGCAGCCAGCGTATCCAGAGCTTTCTGAACGAGACCTCTGTTTCTGATATCCTGCTCACTTGTCCATACATCGAACTCAACGCGGAATTCTTTCAGGTCAGCCTGAAGCTTCTCAAGTTCTGCTTTCAGACCATAGGCACGGAAGAACGGATAGCTCTCTTCGAGGTCTGTATCCCGATACTGATCACCGATCTCATTCCTGATGCGTTTTGCAATATCGATCAGGTCTGAACCGTGATAGCCGTCTTCAGGAACTTCTGCGTCCTTGCCGCATTCCTGCAGATATCTTGCCTGCAGTGAACGTGCCATGTTATTGATCTGGTTGCCTGCATCGTTGACATAATACTCACGTGTTACGTCATATCCGGACATCTTCAGCAGACGGGTAATGGAATCACCCATTGCCGCGCCGCGCGCATGTCCGGGATGAAGGTCACCGGTCGGATTGGCGGATACATATTCAACGTTGATCTTTGTTCCTTTGCCTGCATCAGAGCAGCCGAAACGATCTCCTTCTTTGAGTACTTTTGTGATCACAGCTGACAGAGAATCCTCTTTCATAAACACATTCATGAAACCGGGGCCGGCGATCTCGATACGTTCAGCGCCTACAGCACTGCAGTCAAAGATCTCAACGATCTTTGCGGCAGCGTCTCTGGGCTTCATGCCCGCGCGCTTTGCGAACTTCATTGCTGTATTCGCAGCATAATCTCCATGTGCCTTATCTCTTGAAAGACTCAGTTCTACTTCCTCGGGCCTGATATCCATACCCAAAGCTTTTGAAGCAGCACCGGCAAACTCCTTTTTCAGTTTTTCTTCCAATTCACTCATTCTGCAGCTCCTTTGATGTTCCAGGTCAGACGCTGATGCAGGACGATATCACTGCCGCTCAGCACCTGATATTCAACACTCCAGCAGTCATCGTTTTTAAGCCAGCTGTTCAGCCTTGTTTCGAGTCTCATTACCCCGAAAGGGCTTTCAACCACACTCTCCGACGGACGCATCGGTGTCAGTTTTGTAATACTTGTGATCTCCGCTTTTCGCTTCAGGACGATCTCACGGTCAGTGAATGTCACTTCATGAAGATATCCGGGAGCTTCCAGTTCGCGATAAACAAGTCTGTCGCCTTTCAGATCTCCCGTTCCGTCTGCCAGAAGTGTTTCTTTGCCTTCCAGCATATCTAATTGTGTCAGCGAAATGTGGATCAGCATATTTACCTGCTAAATTATACAAAAGGGTTACATCTTGTCAATAACTACATGCCTGCATATTTTTACTTTTACTTATTTAAGTCAGCGAACCATTGAAGACTGTCAGGATCATTCCAAAAAAGACCGATCGGGCTGGTCAATTGACTGCTCCGTACCCTTCCATTATATTTGTTTGCAGGACTTTCATGTTAAGGAGGAATTATGACCGAGATCAGAAAGCTCAACGAACAGACCTGGATATTCGACGAAGGAGGCGTGTATTTCTACCTGCTCTGCGGAGATGAAACAGCGCTGCTTCTGGACAGCGGTATGCACACTGAAAATATCAGAGGTCTTGCGGCATCCTTGACCGACCTTCCCCTCGTGCTGATGAACACGCATGCGGACCGGGACCATATCGGCGGTAATCATGAGTTCGAATGGTTCTATATGGATCCGGCAGAGGCTTCCAACTTCTACAACACCCAGAAGAGCAGCGGACAGATACAGCCGGTCTATCACGGCGATATCATCAGCCTCGGACACCGTGATCTGGAAGTGATCTCACTTCCCGGACATACGCCTGGCAGCATCGCGGTTCTGGACAGGAAATACCGTGCTCTGTTCAGCGGTGATCCGATCCAGGATGGACGTATCTTCATGTTCGGCGTTCAGCGGGAAATGCACGCCTACCGGCTCAGTCTGAAGCGGCTCGATGCTTACCGGAACGATTTTGATGAGATCTATCCGTGTCACGGCACTGTGCCTGTGAGCCCTGCTCTCATTGATGAACTTTACGAGGCTTCCGGAAAAGTCCTGGACCGTTCCCTGCCGTTTACCGAAGAAAACAGCAGATTCGGCACCCCTATTCGTGTATATCATGCAGGATGCGCGGATTTCCTGACTGATCCCGAATGATCAGAACTGCAAAGACATTCTGATCCTGCATGAATATTTCTGTTTCAGCAAAGGATCAATATCAGACTTGTCTGAACGCAAAAGAGATGGAGTCAGTCCATCTCTTTCTGTATATTCAGTCAGATCGTGTGCTTTCTGCTGTTTCAGTCACGGTACAGGTTATTAAACCGTAGCGTGATCCGAAGCTGAAACGCTGCAGAGCGTCAATCGATTTCAGGAAAGTATACACGGTTGTCGCTTCCTGCAGGACCATTCACCAGGGAATTGACGATGTTGCTGGCAGAAGACAGCTCCAGGATCTCCCCGGTATGCATGCGCACCCAGATCCCTCCTGATCGTTTTCCGCTGTACGGAATATATGGACGCTGGTCCACTTCATCCTTCAGGAAATAATATTTCAGGTCATAGCCTGCGGCTTTCAGTTTTGCCCGGATCGCTTTGTTGCCTTTCGGGGTGTTTTCACAATACTGGTACAGACGTCTGTTTGTCAGACGCAGTGCCAGATCCCTGACAACAGGATCTTCTGCCTTTGTCAGCATTGCGAATCCATACCCGCACGCATATTCATCCAGGGCAAAATACTGTTCCAGAGAAAGCTTCTTTTTCTGTACAAGCGGTCTGAATTCAGGAAGCGTTTCAGGCCACCTGCCCATCTTATCCAGATCGCGGAGCCTGACGAACAATTCCCTCAGCATCAGCTCATAGCAGCGCGCAGTCGGATGATAGTACACCTGCCAGTACATATGGTATCTGGACATGATGTAGTTTTCCACGGCATATGTGCCGCTTTCCTTGACTACGATCCGTCCATCGCTGACACGCAGTATTCTGAGAATGCGCTCGATATCAAACGCTCCGTATGTCGTGCCGGTAAAATAAGCATCCCTCAGCAGATAGTCCATACGGTCGGCATCCAGCTGTGAGGAAACAAGCTGCGGAAGGATCGGATTTGCGGATTTGTGACGGATCACATCAGCCACTTCTTTTGCCATGCCTTCTGCAGTGTTTTCCAGAATGCCGCGGATCTCCGGATCCTCTTCGATGATGCGGCATGTATATTCCTCGTGAGATGTGCCGGAGACCTTCTCAAACGCATGCGAATACGGTCCGTGTCCGATATCATGCATCAGTCCCGCCAGCATCACTGTCAGCTTTTCACGTTCTGTCAGAGCGTTTGAAATATCCGGGACCTCGGTCACCATCCTCCTGACGATCTCATAAACGCCCAGTGAGTGGCCGAACCTGGTATGGTCTGCGGTATGGTAGACCATGTAGGCGCCGCCCAGCTGTCTGATCCTGCGCAGTCTCTGAAACCAGGCAGAGTTGATGCACTGCCATACTGCTTCATAATCCACATGAATATATCCATGCACCGGATCACGGAGCACCTTGACTTCATCGGTTTTCCGGAACATTTCTCAGTCCTCTTCCAGAAGGACGACAGCCTGTGCCATAACGCCTTCCATCCGTCCTACAAAGCCCATCCCTTCTCCTCTTGTCGCTTTTACGGAGATCCGGGAAATATCACATCCGAGGGCATCCGCAAAGTTTTGGCGCATTGCCTGGATATGCGGGGCCATCTTCGGTTTCTCGATCAGTACAAGACTGTCAACGTTGCCGATATGATAACCGCGTTCCCTCATCATGTCCGCAACTGCTTTCAGGATGATCTGAGAGTTTACACCTTTCCACTTGGGGTCCGTATCAGGGAACCAGTGTCCCAGATCCCCCAGTGCCAGAGCACCGAGGATCGCTTCTGCCACCGCATGTGTCAGCGCGTCTGCGTCACTGTGTCCCAGAAGTCCTTTCTCAAACGGGATCTCAACACCGCCGAGTACCAGTTTCCGTCCTTCAGCAAGACGATGAATATCAGTTGATTGTCCGATTCTCATATCAGTTACCTGCCTATAACAGAATTATACAGTACGAGGCTTATAATGTGCCTGCTCTTTCTGCAGCCATTTGCTGTGGAAATAATAAAACCCGGTAAACAGCGCCGCCAGTATCCAGGTGAAGCTGTAGCAGTATCCGACCAGACTGATCACATGCCATCTGGGCATCGTAAACGCCAGGAATATCTGTCTCAATACAACAAACGAAATGATCGATGTCATCATCGGTACACTGCTGTGCCCGCTGGCACGCAGTGCTGAAGAAAAGACCTGGTGGAAACAGAGGAAGATGTAAAACGGACACATGATGCGGATCAGTCCTGCGCCTGCTTCGATCACTTCAGCATCGGATGAGAACAGACGGATGCATCCAGGCGCATTGACATATACGATGACGCCCATTGTTACGACCGCCGCGACAGACATCACCAGAGCGGCGCGCACGCCTTTCCTGACGCGTTCAAATTCACCTGCCCCAAGATTCTGTCCGCAGAATGTTGTCGCAGCCAGTGCAAAGCTGTTGACAGGCAGGCCGATGAAATTATCAAATTTGTTGGCACTGGAGAATCCTGCGATGGACGCAGACCCGAACGAATTGATATAGCCCATGACAATGACGTTCGATACCGACACAACAACGCCCTGCACGCCTGCGGGAACGCCGATCCTGATGATCTCCTTAAGGATCCCGAAGTTCAGCTTCAGCTGGCTGAGCTTCAGTCTGTATTCAGCTTCCGTACGCATGAGCACGGTAATGACAAGCACCATCGATACGCCCTGGCATATGATCGTGGCCAGTGCCGCTCCGACAACGCCCATGCCAAGCGCACGGACAAACAGAATATCCAGCAGAACGTTGAGCACAGATGATGCGATCAGGAAATACAGCGGATGCCTGGAATCTCCGACAGCCTGGAGGATACCGGTTGAACTGTTGTATACCGTCACGAAAATATTGCCCAGGAAATATACCCTCAGATATGAAGCTGCCTGCGCGAATACATCTTCCGGCGTACCGATCATGTTCAGGAATACCGGTGTCATCGTGACGCCGAGCACACTCAGGAAGAGTCCGAATATGACAGCGAACAGAATGAAAGAGTGGATCGCTTCACTCATCTTTCTCTGATGTCCCGCACCATAGTACCTTGATACGACGACGCCTGCGCCTGTTGCCAGGCCCTGAAAGAATGCGATCAGCAGATTGATGACCGGAGAACTGGCACCGACTGCCGCCAGTGCTTCCTTGCCGACATAATTGCCGACAATGACCGAGTCGATCGTGTTGTACATCAGCTGGAAAAAGTTGCCCAGCAGGAGCGGTATAGCGAATATCAGGATCCGCTTGTAAACATTGCCGCTCGTCATTAATCCTTTGTTCATGTGTTTTCCTCAACGCACAGTATAGTAGACCAACAGCCGGCAATTGTTAAGCCAATAAAAAGAATCTGATATGTTTCAATCAGATTCCTGTAATAATTTCTGAAAACCGATGCGCGGAGCCCCGTCCTGCATATATACTCTGCCGCACGGAACAAATCCTTCCTTCTGCAGTGCTTTCTGCATGGACAGATTCACATCATGCGTATCGGCACGCAGATTGCGGTATCCTTTCTCTTCCGCAAGCTTTGCGGCATGCCGGAAAAACATACCGGCGCAGCCATGCCCGCGTCCGCTGACAAGGACCGCGATCCTGTGAATGACCGCGTAGTCTTCATCATTCAGCCAGGCGCCGTTCTCAATATATGCATAGTTGGGATCACGTTCAAGCCGGATACAGCATGTACCGACGACCTGTCCGTTTTCTTCCATCAGCCATGATGCGCCGTCCTTGATATCCTGGCGGATGGTATCAGCGTTGGGATAGCCGTTCTGCCACTGCGGAATGCCTCTGGACTTCAGATCAGCCCTGGCATTCTCGATTACTTCCATGACAGCCGGTAAATCTTTTTCTTCCGTTCTTCTGATCATGCGGATCAAAGCTTGATAAACTGCTCAACATCCAGGACAAAGATCGTAGCGCCGCCGACCTGGACTTCTACCGGGAATGACGCATATCTTCCGATATCATAACTTGCGGAAGAAGGAACGATCTCTGTACGGCGTTTTGATTCCTTTCCGATCAATTCAATGCAGTAATCGACTTTTTCGTCTTCTGTACCTGCAATGATCGTTGTATTGCCTGCTCTGAGAAAACCGCCTGTCGTAGCCAGACGTGTCACGGAATAACCGTTTTTTGTCAAAGCGGAGGAGACATTTGAAGCATCATCATTCGATACAATCGCCAATATCAATTTCATATACAGTTACCTCCCAGTTCCTTTAATATATTCTAGCATGTAAATATATGGTGCTGATGAAATACACCTTTATCTTAACATCCTGTCTTACACATTAAAGCGGAAGAATACGACATCCCCGTCTTTCATCGGATATTCCTTGCCTTCCAGACGGATCTTTCCGTGTTCTTTCAGAGATGCCTCTGTTTTGTATTCCATCAGATCGTCATAACTGTAGATCTCGGCACGGATAAAGCCTTTTTCAAAGTCGGTATGGATAATACCTGCACACTGCGGAGCCAGCATGCCCTCACGAAATGTCCATGCACGGCATTCCGGTTCTCCGACCGTAAAGAATGTACGCAGACCGAGCAGATGATATGCTGCACGGATGATCTGGTCCAGACCGGAGCGCTCGATTCCGAGTTCATCAAGGAATTCACGCTTCTCTTCTTTGGAAAGGCCGGACAGTTCTTCTTCCATCTTTGCACAGATCGCAATGCATTCGCTTCCTTCTGCATCAGCAAACTTTCTGACTGCAGCATAGTATTCATTGGATTCCGGTTCATTGATCTCTACATCGCTCATATTTGCCACATAGATGACCGGTTTTCCTGTCAGCAGTCCGTAGTTTTTCAGATATTCACGGTCCGTATCATTCAGTTCAAGCAGACGTACCGGAGTTCCCGCAGTCAGGGCATCCTTCAGCTTCACCAGTGTTGCATACTCCTGAACAGCATCCTTTTCCTTGGTCTGTGCTTTTCTCTGGACCTTGGAGATCCTGTTTTCCACAGTATCCAGATCTGCGATGCAGAGCTCCAGATTGATCTCTTCAATATCACGGATCGGATCAACGGATCCTTCCACGTGCATGATATCGTCATCATCGAAACATCTGACAACATGGCAGATCGCATCTGTCTGTCTGATGTGCGACAGGAACTGATTGCCGAGTCCTTCACCCCTGGACGCGCCTTTTACCAGTCCCGCAATATCCGTAAATTCAAATGTTGTGTAGATCGTACGCTTCGGATGAAACAGTTCCACAATGTTGTCCATACGGTCGTCCGGCACTTCTACCACGCCGACGTTCGGCGCGATCGTTGCGAACGGATAGTTTTCTGCCAGTACCTGGCTGTTTGTGATCGCATTGAACAATGTGGACTTGCCGACATTCGGCAGACCTACGATTCCTGCTGTTAAAGCCATAAAAGACCTTCCTTTCAATTTTCACTGACGTGTTCGATGACACGCTTCAGTTTACGTTCAAATTCATGACGCTCGAACATGACCACTGCTCCGCATCCCTGACATTTGATCTTGATATCTGCTCCCATCCTGATCACATTCCAGTATTTGGACTTATGACAAGGATGTTCTTTTTTCATTTCAACAACATCGCCTAATCCGTATTCGGGTACGATCATAGTTTCCTCCTGTAGGCCTTCAGTGTGTTTGCAAGCAGTGAACAGATCGTCATCGGTCCAACGCCTTTGGGGACAGGCGTGATCGCTCCTGCAATATCCTGAACTGCCTCAAAATCAACGTCACCGCAGAGATGCCCGTCTTCCATTCGGTTGACGCCGACATCCACTACATATGCACCTGTTTTGATATATTCAGCAGTAATATATTTCGGCCTGCCGATCGCCGCGATGAGAATATCCGCATTCCGGCAGATCTCCTTCAGATCCTTTGTGTGTGAATGACACACAGTCACCGTTGCGTTGGCGTTCTGCAGAAGTCTTGCGACAGGTGAACCGACAAGCTTTGATCTCCCGACTACGACTGCACGCTTCCCGTCCGGATCGCAGCCCATTTCCTTCAGGATCTGCATGATGCCGATCGGCGTGCACGGCACAAAGCCGTCCAGTCCGGAATGAAGCAGTCCGACATTGACAGGATGCAGACCATCGACATCCTTGCCCGGATCAACAAGCTGCACCGCTCTGTTCTCATCCAGCCCGTGTCCCTTGGGCAGCGGGAGCTGGATCAGAATGCCGTCCGTATCCGGATCATCATTCAGTCCGGTGATCGCACGTTCCAGCTCATCCTGTGCTGTTTCTTCAGGCATATGGATCAGATTCAGACTGATCCCCACTGCTTCGGCAGCTTTTTTCTTTCCTCTGACATAGGAAACGGAGGCAGGATTGTCGCCGACAAGTATAACACCAAGCTGAGGCGCACGCATACCCTGTGAAAGATATCCGGAGATCTCCTCCTTCATTTCTTCCTTCAGTCTGCGGGATACCTCGCTCCCGTAAATAACTACTGCCATACCGTCCTCCTATAGTGTTTCGCTGTCCAGCAGGATCGTGACCGGTCCGTCATTCAGCAGACGGACTTTCATCTCTGCTCCGAAGATCCCTTCTTCTACCCGGAATCCCTGCGATCTGATGTACTCATTAAAATAAAGATACATCTCTTTTGCATGTTCCGGCTTGCCTGCTTTGTCAAAACTCGGCCTGTTGCCTTTTTTGCAGTCAGCGTACAGTGTGAACTGTGAGATGGATAATACCGCACCGTCAACCTGTGCGAGCGACAGATTCATCTTGCCTGCCGCATCTTCAAATATACGGAGCTTCATGATCTTGTCAGCCATCTTTCTGACATCCGCCTCGGTATCTTCATCCCTGATGCCTACAAGGATCATATACCCGGTCCCGATCGCTCCGTGTACGCTTCCGTCGATCGTCACAGAAGCTTCGCTTACTCTTTGAATTACTGTTTTCATATCCACAAGTATACCTAAAAAAAGCTGTGTAAGCGTTATGATTATGGGAAATTTGCATGAAATCGGCATTTTGCTTGCAATTTCCTGCCAGGAACACTAAAATCCCGATTATGACTTACAAAAGTACGAAAAAAAGAATACTGCCGCTGCTTGCGGCACTGACATATGTGTTTGCAGGCACACCGGTGATCAGTGCCGAAGAACCGGACGGCAGTCAAACGGATCTCCAGATCATAGAGCTGGAATCCTCTGATACACAGCCGCTTGAAACGATCAAGCATACAGTTCTGTCCCGGTATTATGATGAATACGATGCAGAAAATACCGTGATCAGTGTCAGCCCGTTCTCACAGGTATCGGCCGGTCTGAACTCTGTTGTCGTCAATATCGACTTCGTGAATGACGATACAGGCGTCGGCACAGCACTGTCTGTACCGGTCCTGATCAGGAATATCCTGTCAGACGATCCTTCCGTGCTGCTTACAGCAGAAACAGTTTCGGTCAAAAAGAATTCTGAATTTGATCCGCTGGAATACATTGCACAGATCACAGACGGTTCCGGCATCCTTCCGGCGCTCAGTGTCGACAGCGATGTCAACACAGAAGTCAACGGAACGTATACGGTAAACTATACGGTCACAAATATGCACGGTCATTCCGACACAGCCTCATTGGAGGTAGAGGTATATACGCCGGTCCTGGCACCGGGCGAAAATGTTGATCTTTCCACATTGATGATCAATGACGACGGATCCGTGTATGCAATGTTTGAAGCGATCAATGCGGTACGTGCAGCATACGGTCTGTATCCGTATGTGCTGGCAAGCGACTCAGGCATGACTGCTTCCGCGATCCGCGCACAGGAATGCACATATTTCCTCAGCCATACAAGACCTGATGGAACACCGTATCATACGGTTATGGAACAGGTCGGGGAACCGCATGGTTCAATGGTATGGGAGATCCTGGTCGCATACGGCAATTCCGTGGAATCCAACCTGAACTGGTGGCTGAACGAACCCGGACACGCAGCCTGTGTATTGGGAACATTCGGAACAGTCATCTCAATCGGTCATTCCGGAAATGTCTGGGAAGCAATGGTCTATTAGCAGCATAAGAGCAGTTCATGATGAACTGCTCTTTTTTGATTCAGTATTCAAATGTACATTCCCAGTTTCCTCTGACCGGGAGATCCTGATCGGCTTTCCTGCGTCCCGTGAACTCCGTGATCACCAGGCGGTAAGTGCCTTGTTTCTGCAGTGCCAACGGTACGATGAGCTCAACCGTTTCTCCAGATGCTTTAGACCACTCTGCAGGTTCATTTTCCATCACGGTATTTCCTGCTGCATCAGCAATACGGTATCCCGTGATCGTCCACTCCTCGATCTCTGTGTACGGAACTGTATCCGGACACTCCAGTGTTATGTGCAGCGCGTCGTCTGCCGCAGATACACTGACGTCCAGTTCCTGATCTGCATTTTCATGAATTACCACGAGTGATTGCATATGCAATCTCAAGTGGTTTCAAGGGAGTCCTTTCGGACTCCTGGGGATTCACGTCTCCCATATCCGGTTTAGTCCGGATTACTTATATTTCTGAGCAGATCGGTTCCTTGTCATCGCATCATACATCGGATGTTTTATGACTATGATCCGATCATGCCTGAG
>DMBB01000021.1 GCA_003446295.1 Erysipelotrichaceae bacterium | reverse complement strand
GTCAGCGACCCGATCGCTTATCTGTTCAATACGAACAATCCGGAAATGATCCTTGCCAATGAAGCATTGTCCTGCATCAGGGCAACGGTCACAGACTATCCGGTAGACGAGGTCATGACGACAGGAAAAGGCCAGATCCAGCAGGAGATCCGGGAATTGCTGGCGAAAGAACTCTCGGAGAAGCAGATCGGCATGCAGATCGTGAATGTCTCTGTACAGGATTCCGAGCCTCCCACAAGCGAAGTCGCACAGGCATTCAAAGCTGTTGAAACAGCCAGACAGGGCAAGGAAACAGCTGTTAATGACGCCAACCGCTACAGGAATGAACAGATCCCTTATGCGGAGGCAGAGGCAGACCGCATCATCCAGGCAGCGGAAGCTGAGAAGACAGCAAGGATCGCTGAAGCAGAAGGCCAGGCAGCCAGATTCAGCAAAATGTACGAAGAATATCAGAAATTCCCGCTGATCACCAAGAAGAGAATGTTCTATGAAGCGATGGAAGAGATCCTTCCTGACCTGAAGATCATCGTAACAGACGGCAATACGCAGACACTGATGCCGCTGGAAAGCTTCACCACAGCCGGAGGTAATGAGTGAATATGAAAAAGGCATTGAAATACATCGCAGTCCTTCTGGTACTGCTGATCGCTTCCGGTTCGGCCTATACAGTCGAACTGAATGAATACGCTGTTATCAGACACCTGGGAAGGATCGTCAGGATCGAAAATACACCGGGCATGAAATTCCGCATTCCGTTCCTTCAGACAGTCGAGATCATCTCGGCAAGAACGATCCTGTATGATATTCCGGCATCGGATGTTATCACGCGCGACAAGAAATCCATGATCGCAGACAATTTTGTCCTCTGGAAGGTAACAGATCCGCAGGCTTATATCAGAACACTGAACGCTTCATCGAACCGTGCGGAAGAACGTATCGAAGCAGCTGTTTACAACGCACTGAAGAATACGATCTCTTCCATGAACCAGGATGATATCATTGCGGCGACCGGCGAGAAGCTGACAGCCATGATCACAAAGGAAGCCAATTCCGATATCGGCCAGTACGGCATCGAGATCGTTACATCCCAGATCAAGATCCTCGGACTGCCGAGTGACAACGAATCCGCGGTCTACGAACGCATGATCTCCGAGCGCAACAATATTGCTGCAAGCTACACAGCAAGCGGTGCTTCAGAAGCTCAGAAGATCCGCAACAAGACCGACAGGGAAGTGACCGTCCTGAAAGCAGAAGCACAGCGCCAGGCAGCCATACTCAGAGCTGAAGGCGAAGAGGAATACATGAAGATCCTGCAGGAAGCCTACAATACGCCGGAAAAGGCAGAATTCTATGAATATGCCAGATCACTGGACGCACTGAAGGAATCCATGCACGGAGAAAACAAAACGATCATCCTCGACAAAGATTCAGAACTTGCGAAAGTACTGTACGGAAACTGAGGCAAAGGCAGGAGTGATCCTGCCTTTGTTGTGTTACGATGGATGGTGAAAGACTGCCGGCACGGCAAAGAGGTACTCGATGGAACAGCGTGAATTTCTGGATATTCTGCATATCGCAGAACGTCTGAAGGACGCAGAGCGTCATTGCACAACAACAAACGGAAGAAGAGAAAGCGTCGCAGAACACAGCTGGCGGATATCTCTGATGGCATTTCTGCTGGAAGATGTGTTTCCTGAAGCAGATATCAATAAAGTGATCAGAATGTGCCTGATCCATGATCTCGGAGAATGCTTTACAGGCGACATCCCGACCTTCCTGAAAACAGACCAGGACCGCAGAACAGAGGATGAACTGCTGAATGACTGGGTCGCTTCACTTTCAGAGGACGTATCCGTCCGCATGTCTGAACTGTACAAAGAGATGGAAGCGCAGCAGACGATCGAAGCAAAGATCTATAAGGCACTGGATAAACTTGAAGCGCTGATACAGCATAACGAGTCACCGATCAGTACATGGGCAGACAACGAGTATGAACTGAACAGGACTTACGCATTTGATACGGTGGAATTTTCGCCATGGCTGAAGGAACTGCGGCAGGAGATCCTGCAGGATACCCTGGAAAAGATCAGACTGGAAGCCCCGGACCGCAATGATGAAGGAGAACGGATATGAATGAAGGCAGAAGACCGAAGAACGAAACAGACCAGGAACTGAGGGAGCGCATCGGAGATCTTTCCTATGAAGTCACCCAGCATGCCGCAACGGAATATGCGTTTACCGGTGAATATGATGATTTCTTTGAAAAAGGCCTGTATGTGGATGTTGTCAGCGGAGAGCCGCTGTTTGCATCGACGGACAAATACAACTCCGGCTGCGGATGGCCTGCCTTTACAAAGCCCGTCAGGAAAGAAGCAGTCACGAAACGCATGGACCTCAGTCACGGAATGATCCGGACAGAAGTCAGAAGTTCCGGAGCAGGCTCGCATCTGGGACATGTATTTCATGACGGACCCGCAGAGTCGGGTGGACTCCGCTACTGCATCAATTCCGCATCACTGCGCTTTATCCCGTATGAAGAACTGGAAGAGCGCGGATATGGCGCCTATAAGGACCTGTTCCGCGATTGACCGGTTATGACAGACGGCGTGTTTTTACATTCTTATTTCGCTGTACATTTTGCCTTATGAAGGTCGTTGCGTGATATACTGACAGGCAAAGGAGTTCATTTTATGGATCGGATAAAGGATCTGCTTGAAAAAAGATGGTTTGCAAATCTCGCCGCAGTCTGCGGAGGAGTTTTGCTGTATATGTTCCTGACGCATTTCACTGAGATATTTTCATGGATGTCTGGCGTGGTCAAGATATTTGAACCCGTGCTGGCAGGCATCATCATGGCATATCTGATCGAACCGGCAGTCAGATTCTTTGAACAGAAGGTATTCAGCACCATGCCTGAAAACAGAGCACGGATGCTGGGCGTTCTGTCAGCGTTCATCCTTCTGCTGCTGATCATCATCGGTGCCTTCGGAATCATTATTCCTGCGATCGTCAGCAGCGTCAGCTCATTGGTATCCGTCATGGCGGATGAATCAGCCATCGATAATCTGATCAGCAGTCTCAACAAACTCGGCATGGATCTGCACCTGGACCTGACGATGCTGACAAGCTATCTGGATCAGGGCGTCAACGTGGTCGTTGATTATATCAAGGACAACGCTGCCCAGATCCTGAATACAACGATCAATATCGGAAGCTCGATCGTCAATATCGTGATCGGACTGATCATCGCGCTGTATCTGCTGCTGGGCAAAAAACAGATCATGGGAAGCATTGCCGAATTCAGACAGGCATCCATGAAGCCTGAAACATTTGCAAAGCACAATACATTCTTCAAGCGCTGTCATGAGATCCTGATCTCCTATATCGGCTGCAATCTTCTGGATGCGGTGATCGTCGGCGTGATCAATGCCATTGTGATGATGCTGCTGGGAATGCCGTACATTTCCCTGGTCTCGGTCATTGTCGGCGTAACGAATCTGCTGCCGACCTTCGGACCGATCGTCGGCGCAGTGATCGGTTCAGTCGTGCTTGTATTTGACAGCCCGATGAACGCGCTTTATTTTCTGATCCTGACCGTCATTCTGCAGACGATCGACGGATATGTCATCAAGCCGAAGATGTTCGGCAACACACTGGGCGTACCGGCTGTGATCACGCTTGTTTCAACGATCGTATTCGGAAAGATCTGCGGCGTAGCAGGCATCCTGCTCGCAGTGCCTGCTATGGCGATCGTGATGTTTGTATACCGTGAACATTTCCTGCCATGGCTGAGAAAGCACACCCACGGTCAAACACAGAACGCATGACCGCAGCGAAGTCCGCAATAGGGAGAATACGATGATCAAGCAATCATTGAAAGAAGCAGTATGTTCAGAAACACTGTCATGCTGGAGAGAAAAACTGTTTGCCGGTACAAGCGGAAATCTGAGCTGCTATGACCGGGAAGACGATCTGATCTATATCACACCCGGTTCATTCCCGTATGATCTGATGAAGCCGGAGGACATTATGGTCATCAGACCTGACGGTACGATCGCTGACGGCCCGCACAGACCGTCCAGTGAATGGCGTCTTCATGCTGAGATCTATCGCTCCATGAAAGATGTCAGTGCCGTTGTTCATACCCATTCGCCTTATGCGACAGCTCTGGCAGTCAGTCATACCGGGATCCCCGTGATCCTGATCGAAATGGTGCCGTTTCTGGGAGGGGATGTTCCGGTCGCTGAATTTGCGCTGCCCGGAACGGAAGCAGTCGGCAGAAATGCTGTGGAAGCCATGATGAAGGACGGACGCAATGCCTGTCTGATGGCAAATCACGGCGTATGCGCTGTGGGCGGTTCACTTGCGCAGGCACATATCCGCGCGACTTACACAGAGGATGCCGCAAAGATCTACTGCCATACGCTTTCAAGCGGACTTCCTGCAGTACTGATCAGGGAAGAAGATATACAGGCAATGAAGGAACAATGAGAGGCAATATGTACAGAGCTGATGAAGGAATGGGATTTATTCTGCGATATGAGAACATTGCATGGTATGAGAACGGTACTGTGCGTATTCTTGACCGCAGGATCTATCCTGTAGAGATCACATATGCTGTATGCACAAAGCATCAGGAAGTAGCTCAGGCGATCGCAGACATGGTGACGCAGAGCGGCGGTCCCTATACTGCTGCGATGATGGGCATGGCTTTGGCTGCTTATGAAGGCAGGGATCTTTCCGACGATCAGTATATGACCTATATGAAACAGGCAGCATATACGCTGTCTCATGCAAGACCGACGACAGTCAAAAAGATGGAAGCTGTGACGCAGCGGTCAATGGTGCGCCTGGAGAAGGAACTTGCACGGGGAACGCCGCGGAATGATATTCCGGAAATGCTGTTTGAGGAAGCAGTCTGCAGACTGAATGATAACTATGATAAATATGACCGGACTGCGAAATATCTTGCAGATCAGATACCGCACAATGGAACGATCATGACGCAGTGCTTTGCCGAAACGATCGTCGGAACGCTGCTCAGGGAATGCCGCAGAAGGGGCAATGAGATCAAGGTCATCTGCCCGGAAACAAGGCCTTACTACCAGGGTGCCAGACTGACAGCGAGCGTTGCCTGTGACATGGGATTTGACACAACGGTCATCACGGACAACATGCCTGCCTATGTCATGCGTGAAAAGCATGTGGATCTGTTTACATCGGCTGCTGATGTGATCACGATGGACGGACACGTGGTCAATAAGATCGGAACACTGCAGATCGCACTGGCAGCGCAGTACAATCACGTCCCGTACTATACGACAGGCACACCGGATATCGGACATCCGACGATGGATAACGTTGTGATCGAACTGCGTGACCCTTCGCTTGTCCTGGAGTCCATGGGCAGAAAACACGTACTGGACGGGATCAAAGGATACTATCCCGCATTCGATGTGACGCCTCCGGAACTGATCAGCGGCATCGTTACGGATCGGGGAATCTTTTCACCGTACTGCCTTGACGCTTACTACCGTTCATCACAGGAATCATGACAACAGAAAAAGGTACTGTCAGCGGCAGTACCTTTCTGAACATATTCACATCACAGCGTGATCCGTCCGATGACTTTTTCAATATAAGCCGAGAATCTGTCTGATACCGTTTCCGCAGTATCATCTACCTCTTCGGTCGTCAGCGGTCTGTCCAGCACGCCGGCTGCCATATTGGTGATGACGCTGAAGGCAAGCACCTTCATGCCGCAATGCGCTGCTGTCAGTGCTTCTGTTACGGTCGACATTCCCACAGCATCCCCACCCAGGATCCGGATCGCCCTGATCTCTGCAGGGGTCTCAAACTGCGGTCCGGGCATGAACATATAAACGCCTTCATGCAGCGTCAGTCCTGAATCTTTTCCGCATTCCTTTGCCAGTTCACGCAGCTCCGTCGTGTACATGTTTGAAACATCAAAGAAGCGGGGACCGAATTCTTCGACATTCGGACCTCTCAAAGGACTGTTTCCGTTGAGCTTGATATGGTCTTTGATGATCATGATATCGCCGGCTCTGTAATCTGTGCAGACGCCTCCTGCGGCATTGGTCAGTATCACTGCCTTCACCCCGAGCAGCTTCAGTACACGCACAGGAATGACGAGCTGTTCAAAATCATATCCTTCATAACTGTGAAAACGTCCGGACATGCAGACGATCTGTCTGTCAGCCAGCGTACCGAAGATCAGCTTTCCGGCATGTGAACTGACTGTTGAGATCAGAAAGTTCGGTATTTCAGCATAATCAAACGAAACCGGGTCCTTGATCTGTTCTGCCAGCGGTCCGAGACTCGACCCCAGCACCAGCGCGATCTCAGGCTTCTGAACGATCCGTTTTCGCAGCCACTCTGCCGCGGTTTCGAAATATGAAAAATCATAACTGTAACGCATACAGATACCTCCTGCATCATGGTATCATGAACACATATAAGAGCAGGAAAAGAATATGAAGATCGATATTGAAAAATTAAGAGAAGATCTGAAAAATGACAGCCTGGGTGCTTTTTTCGGCGGCGGCTTCGGCGGCGCGCTGATCGAGGCTTCGGACATCAGGCATGCTTCAGATGAAGAACTGATCGAGATCGCCCGCAGAAAAGGAACAGATCTGCGCAGCTATCTGTCAGATGACGATGACAACTGACAGTCCGCAGGGAGTTAAATATGGACAGCAAAAAAGAGGCGGCAGATAAACTGATCGGCGTCCTGATGAGAATGGGTTATCCCCGGGAATTCGGCATTTTGATTGCTCAGGAACTCAGCGGCGAGAAAAGCATGAACCGCATGACTTCCTATCTGCTCAAGGCAAAACCGGACAGACCGGAAGAGATCGTCGATGAAATGCTGGCGATCAAAAGCGATACAGAACGATGGATCCGCAAAAAGAAAGCGGAATATACAAACAGAAAGATCAATGAATACCTGAACCGCCCGGATGACTGATCATACGGGAAGAGCTGAAGGATCATGATGATGGAGGAATGCATGTTAAATAAAAGACCGTATGTGATCTGTCATATGACAGGATCGATCGATCAGAAAGTGACCGGTGAATTTCTTTCAACAGAAGCAGGCAGAAAAGCAGCGGAAGACTATTACAGGATCCACAGAGACTTTGAAGCAGACGCATTTGCCTGCGGAAGAGTCACAATGGAAGAAAGCTTTACGAATGGCTGGTATCCGGACCTGAGTGCTTTTGAAAACTGTGAAGCGATCAGCCGCGAAGATTATATTCCTGCAGACGCATATTTCTCGGAAAAATATGCTGTTGCCTTTGACAGAAAAGGAAAGCTCGGCTGGAAGGAATCCGTGATCCATGACGAGGATCCCGGATATGACAACAGCTATGTCATTGAAGTATTGACGGAAAATGTTCCGGACGCGATCCTGCACTATTACAGGAGTATCGGCGTAGCTTATATTTTTGCCGGAAACAAGGTAATGAATATCAAGACTGCACTGGAAAAACTGTACCGTCACTTTGAGATCCGGACGATCCTTCTGGAAGGGGGAAGTGTTCTGGACGGAGCCTTCCTGAAGAAAGATGTGATCGATGAACTGAGTCTTGTTATTGCGCCTGTACTGGCAGATGAGAAGGACAAGCCCTTGTTTGCCGGCTCCTTTATGAATGAATTCCGGCTCATGAGTGCCGAGCCTACCGAGGCAGGCAATCTCTGGGTACGCTATCACAGTATGAGCGAGAACAGCCAGCCCTGTCTCAAACTGAAAACCGTGGCTGAAGCAATTGAGATGGCAGACGATTTCTTGACATATTACTATGATCTCAAGACAGGGGAACTGGAATCCAAGATCAATGATACGGCGTTTATGGATTCAGAGGCTGAAGATGAATTTGATGTCCTGCTGGAAGAAGATCCCGACCGCTTTGTGCAGATGCCTGACAGGCATGAACTCTTTAATTCTCCATACAGTGATTACAGGATGATGGAAGCGTTTATCGAGACACAGTCACAGTATAAAAACAAGCTCGGCAGGGCAATCCAGGGGAAAGGCGCATTCCGCAGATTCCGTGAAGCCGTAGCGCAGCTGTATCTTCTGGATGACTGGTATCAGTTCCAGAACCGCTTCCGTCTTGAAGCAGCCAAATGGTGGTGCCGGAAAGAAGGCTGGCACTTTGAATAAACGGCAGACCGCCGTGTGAGGCATTATGAAAATATCTCCAATGGAAACGTATATCCGCTGGCGCGGTGATCTGAAATTTTCACAGGCAGGATTCAATGATGCCGACAATCTGATCTTTGCGGCGCTTTCCTACCTTGATTTTTCACCTGTTTTCAGTGACGGCAAAACAGAGGAAATGAAGCTGAAAGACTGTGCGGATATCTTAGAACAGCCCGGGGCATACAATCTGAAGACACTGGAAGGCGGGTATGAGGAGACTGTAAAGATGATCCTCCGTTCTGTACGTTTCGGAGGCGTCACCGTACGGAAATACTGTGAGATCTTTTCTGAAGAAGACCAGACGCAGTTCTCAGCAGTCGAATTTGAGATCGACAGCTGGACATCCTATATCAGCTACCGCGGCACGGACAATACGATCATCGGCTGGCAGGAGGATTTCCACTTTGCCTGCAGCACCGGGACAGAAGGACAGCGGGAAGCCGCAGCCTATATCACCTATATTGCCGATCACACGGACCGTCCGTTACGGATCGGGGGTCATTCGAAGGGCGGTCATCTTGCCATCTATGGCGCTGCGATGTGCCGTGAAGATATCCAGAACCGTATTCTGGAAGTTGTTTCCTGCGACGGCCCGGGGTTCCGGGATGATTTCCTTACCCGGAAGGAATTTGAACGCATCCATGAAAAGATTCTGCTGATTGCACCGGAAGCGTCATTCATCGGACGGCTGATGAAGCTGGAATGCAGCACACGCATCATCCGCAGCAGTGAATCCATGTTCCAGCAGCACAATCCCTATTCCTGGTGCGTCATTGGAAAACAGTTTGAAACCTGTCCGAAGTTCACAACACTCAGTACCTATCTCGATAATACGCTGGACACATGGCTGGCCGGGCTGAGTGATAAAGAGAGACTGGATACCGTGGATATGGTATTTGACTGCATCCACAAAGCAGGCATCCGCACGGTAGCGGAAATGAGCGCCAATCCCATCAAGGCATGGAATGCAATCCTGAATGAGCTCAAAGAGGTGGATCCTGAGGCCCAGCAGCACGCAACCGATGTCATGAAAAAACTGGCGTCCGCAGGCACCAGTGTTATATGGGATGAAGTCAAAGGCGCATTCTGGAAAGACGAATGAGCCAATACCGGTTAATTGATCTGACCGGTTTTTTTCTTTCG
>DMBB01000151.1 GCA_003446295.1 Erysipelotrichaceae bacterium | reverse complement strand
GCAGGAGCTGAACCGCTCAGAAGTTCATTGACCTTAGTCTGAACAGCATCATAGCTGAATCCTGCTTCTTCAAGAGCAGCTTTACGGTCAGCACCATTGCCCCATTTGCCCTGAATCACTTCTTTAGCCAGTTCTTCAACAGACTTTGCCGGTTTGATCGAACCGGAAGCCTTTACTGTAATAGCTGGTTTTGCGGCAGGTTTCGGTGCAGCTGCAGGTGCAGGAGCAGCACCTGTTCCGTCAACTGACAGACCGGGTTTTACTGTTGTTGCAGGTTTAGCTGCAGGCTTTACTGTAACTGCAGGCTTAACAGTTGTTGCAGGTTTAACAGTTGTCGCAGGCTTGACTGTTGTAGTCGTTGAAGGTTTTACAGTAGTTGTGGAAGGCTTTACAGTTGCAGCTGCAGCTGCCGGTTTCTTGGCTGTAATGGTTGCTGCAGGTTTCGCTGTTGTAGTGGTGCTGGAAGCTGTTTCTTTCTTTTCTTCCTCTTTTTTCTTGTTTGTGAATAAATTGATGTTCATGATTGCCTCCTGTTATTACTAATTTAAATGTAGCACAGTTTAGTTTTGTTGAATCAAGTTTTGATTAACGTTAAATATTTTGTAAAATGAATTCAGAACATCAAGGAGGGACTATGAAAGTTGGAATTGCAGGAAACGGCACGATCATCCCCACATTTATAGATGGCGCAAGAGAAGCAGGTATTGAGATCGCATGTATCTGCGGCAGGCCGGCCAGTATTGAAAAACTGAATGCATTGGCTGAACGTTTTTCGATTCCAAAGGTATATACAGATTATGAGGAAATGCTGTCATCGGAAATCGATGCGGTTTATGTAGGCGTATCCAATTATATGCACTATGATTATTCGAAAAAGGCACTGGAGCATAAAAAACATGTGATCTGCGAAAAGCCGTTCACATCAAACTATGCACAGGCAGAAGTACTGTATAACATCTGCAAAGAAAATCATCTTTATCTGTTTGAAGCGATCATGAACCAGTACAATCCTTCCCTGGAGGAAATCAAAAAAGCAGTGAAGGAGATCGGCGAGATCAGAATCGCGGAACTGAGTTTCTCACAGTATTCCAGACGATATCAGGCATTCAAAAACGGTGAGATCCTTCCGGTATTTGATCCTCAGAAAGCTGGCGGAGCACTGATGGATATTAACCTGTACAACGTATATATGATGGTCGGTATTTTTGGAGCACCTCTTAAGGTTACCTATCACGCCAATATTGTAAAAGACATTGATACTTCAGGCGTGCTTGTTATGGAATACCCCGGTTTCAAAGCATCCCTGATCGGTGCAAAAGACTGCAGTGCACCCATGCGCTTCAGCATTCACGGCGATCTGGGATACATTGAATCAGATCAAAGACCGAGTGCCGTGAACCGCTTCAAAGTACAGATGAATGATGGCTCAGGCTATGAATACGAAGCAAAAGAACATCATCAGAACATGTTCCATGAAATGTCAGCGTTCAGACGTATGCTGGAAACAGATGCATTTGATGAAATGATGGCACATCTGGGTGATTCACTGACTGTCATGAAGATCATGGATGAAGCAAGAAATCAGAATGGTATTCTGACGGATTTCCCGGCATAGGAGAAACTTATGAAATATCTGAATCAGCTTGAATATGAGACAATGCCGTATCCGACAAATGTCAAAGAGCCGGAAAGCAGTATGGCAAGAAACGGAAACATTGCACTGGCAGGCTGCGGGATCTGCTCAGCTGCCATGATGCTGGAACAGCTGCTGCCAGGGGAATACGCTCTTGAAGATATCAGAGATCTTGCCATTGCATGCAAAGCAAATCTTGATCCCGGCACGGACATGAAAGTCCTCGGACCGGAATTGTGCAGAAAATACGGACTTGTGCTTCAGATGAGTGACAGGACGGAAGACCTTCTGGAGTGTCTGCACACAGGCGGACGGGTGATCATCAATGTCGGAGGAGACAGAGAAGGGCACACAGGAGTGTTCTCACATGGAGGACACTATATCCTCGCCATTGCCTGTCACGATGATACTGTCATCATTCTTGATCCTTCCTGGAAAAAAGCAAAGTTTGATGAACCCGGACGGGAAGGAAAGGTCAAGGTACAATATCCGTTCTGCTATTGCAGTACGGAAGTCCTGAAAGAAGATACCGCAAACCGCACACCGGCGTACTATTGCTTCAAAAGGAGAACTGATGGAACAGAAACAGAAGCTTGATATCACATGCAGCCGCTGCGGTCATACAGAAACGGTCAGCATGTATGCATGGATCGATCCCAATCAGACACCGGAATTAAAAGATCAGCTGCTGGACGGATCGCTGTTCAGTCATACTTGCAGAAAATGCGGCATGACAGCCGGCCTGATCTATCCTCTGCTGTATCATGATTCAAAACAGCAGTTTATGGTGCAGCTCATGGACTCCTTCACAGAAGATCCGTTTGAACAGGCTTTGTCGATCATGTCAGAAGAAGATGAACTGAGAGAACACGCAGCCAGGAAGAACTATCGGATGCGCACGTGCATCCATCCCAATGACATGATTGAAAAGATACTGATATTTGACCAGCAGCTGGATGACCGCGTACTCGAGCTGGCAAAACTCTCAACAGCAGTCTCACTGATGATGGAAAATCCGCAGATCCACGTAGAAGGGCTGTATTATTCACCATCTGATCATGATGACGGATTTGTGGTCATGACAGAAGAAGGATTTGCCGGAGAGACAGAATTGGACAAAACACTCTACCGCAGGATCGAACAGGAAACACTTCCGCTGCTGGATGAAGAAATGCTTTCCAAAACCAGGATCGATCATGAATGGGCAGTCAAGGCAATGAATATGAAAAAGGGCAGAAGACTTTCATGATCTTCTGCCTTTTCATCACTTCAGTACACTGTAATCAAGCTTCGGAAGATTCAGTGATCTCTGGTATTCCCAGAATTCCTCTGTAACTTCCGGATGAGTGAAGATGTCATAAGCACCCTGAACCAGAGCCATGTATCCGAAGATACCCGCTTTCTGTCCGAGGGCTGTTCCTGCACAGCAGGTCATGCCCCAATGATGTCCCGGTCCTCCTAACAGATTGCCCATACCTGAGGAATGCATGGTAGGACAGATATAACTCATGTAGGAAGCATCTGTTGCGGAACTCTTAACACCGTCTTTATGATCATGGAACTCAGATATATGCATCGGCATGACTTTGTCAAAATCTTCCGGTGCATCTTTTTCCATGACACTCTTGTAAAGATCTCTGGCAAACTGCTGCTCTTCCGGAGTATATTCAAGATCCGGCAGCTTCAAAGCTGACTGATACAGGAAACGGCAGAGGGGAATGTTGTAGATCAGATCCGGCATTGTCATATTGATATGCTTCTCAACAGTTGTTTCAGTCATCATTGCAGCACCATCAGCGACTTTGCAGGCACGATCATAGATCTCTTTTGCGCCTTCCATACCGCTCTTTGACCGGAAGAAATAACGGACTGCCGCATAGTCAGGCACAACATTCGGAGCCAGTCCGCCTGCAGTGATGCAGTAATGAATATAAGAACCGGGCTTGACATGTTCTCTCATGAATTCACAGCCCATGTTCATCAGCTGTACAGCATCCAGTGCTGAACGTCCATTCCAAGGCTGACCTGCCGCATGAGCGGTCTTGCCATAGAATCTGAATTCCACATCATAGATCGCAACACTGTCCCTGGGGTCGTAGTCCAGTTCGCAGGAACCAGGATGCCACATCAGTGCAACATCCATGTCATCAAACAGGCCGTCTTTCGCAAGCCATCCTTTGCCTACGCCGATCTCCTCAGCAGGTGCTTCGATGAAACGGAGCGTTCCTTTCAGCTGGTCCTTTTCCATGGCATATTTCAATGCACATGCTGCAGCAGCAGAGCCTCCTGCCATAATGCAGTGTCCGCATCCATGACCCGGACCATCCTTCGGGTCCCTGTAAGGAGTATCATTCTGTCCCAGCCCGGGCAGGGCATCCAGTTCACCGATAATTCCGATCACAGGTCTGCCGCTTCCGTATTCTGCGATGACAGCATTCGGGCGGGCTTCCGGATTGTTGTAATCCTCCGCACATCTGAGTTCAACACGGTCAAAGCCGTGTTCTTTGACGAATTGAGCACATACCTTTGCTGCATAGGGTGTCTCCAGACCCAGTTCAGGATGTTCCCATACATCACGCATCAGTTTTTTGATGTCCGCATCATTCTGCTCGTACCATTCTGCGATCCATTTGTTCATTGTCTCAGCCATAAATCCTCCAAAATAACGATGTTATTGTACAGGAAAAGAATCGCAGATTCGGATGATTCAGACGAGAAAACACCGCCAGGCAGGAAAAGTCATGAAAAATCATGAAAATATGCGATCACCGAAAATAAAAACAGGGAATCACTATATTTCTGCCCGTATATATAAGTGTCTGACATCAGCAGAACGATCGTTCTGCACTCACGAAAGGAGGCCCTGACATGAAGAGATACAAAGCTT
>DMBB01000408.1 GCA_003446295.1 Erysipelotrichaceae bacterium | reverse complement strand
CTGTTCCGAAATATTTGCCCATATTTCCATCTCCTTCTTAACTGAGTAAATTTTACAGGAATCATTTATCTCACACAATAAATTATTGCTTACAACCGGGAAAATGCTGTTATGATTCTCTTGGAAGGTTTTTGTATGCAGATATTAAGAGATTTGCCCGATATGAGCACGACTGAGCTCTACATTTATAAATATATCGTTCAGAATCCTAAGCAGGCTTCTGAAATGACGATCGGTCAGCTCGCCCGGAATGCCAACACTTCAACTGCCAGCATTCTGCGTCTTTGCAGGAAATATGGGTTCAGCGGTTTTTCTGAATTCAAATATCAGCTGAAGAAGGAGATCAGTGAAAATGAAGCAGATCTTGCCGGACTGACCAGCAATGAACTGACCGACCTGAGGCATTTCTTCGAATTCACATGCACGTCGCCCGAGTTTGTCAGCAGTATGCGTGCTGCTGCCGAACTGATCGCTTCCAAGGATCTGCTGATCTTTGCGGGATACGGCGGTTCCAATATCATCGCTGCTTACGGGGTGCTGATTTTTTCCTATAAAACAATGACCTCGTTCCGTATTGAAGATCCCAACAACATGCACTTAGGTCATTTCTCGGATAAAATCGCAAACAACACATGTATTTTCCTGATCTCCGTTTCCGGACAGTCAACTGAGATCATCGCAAGAGTCAGGAATTATCATACCAGCGGCTGCAAGGTCATTACCCTGACTTCCGATCAGGATTCACCTCTGGCAAAAGCTGCCGATGTATGCATTGCATATGAACTGCCGCTGATCATGGCGGAAGAGGATAATATGACCTCTCATGTGCCGGCCTGCTATATCATCGAGACATTGAACCGCATGGTTTCTGAAATCAAACGCAATCAATAAAAAACCGCCCTTTGCCGGACGGTCATATCAGTGCCGATAAAATGGATGGCAGGTCATAAGCCGTGATGATCCCTTCCGGATTCTGATTCCTGCTTCCGTTTTTTGTAAGGATGATCACAGGCGGACGTCTGCCTTCTTTCATCGCTGAATCATAGATGCTGATGACGTCTTCAATGTACGATCTGCTTTTGAGGAAAACGACTCGTTCGATCTTTGTGCGCTCCATGATGTCGAAACAGGTCACATCCTCACTGCCGCCTTCGATCGCCCATCCGGCGATCGTTTCCATTGTAACGATACCCTGGAAGTTCTGATCCCTGTATACAGGGATCTTTGTTGTTCCGAGCTCTTTCATGGCATGGTAGGCGTCTGTTACCGTATCATCTGTGCTCACGGTCCTGACCGGCTTTGTCGCATACTGCAGCACAGACCTGCGGCGGTCGACCAGTCTGGCGATCCGTTCGATATCGGAAACAGCTGCGTCTGTGGGGATCGCGATCAGTTCTTCATTGCCATCGCGCTGATGAACGATCGCATTGCGCAGCTCCGCGTATTCACGCAGGCGTTCCTGATTGGTCCTGACGGCTGTATTGCGGCCGGAACATACGGACAGCAGCCTGGAAAATGAATTGTAGACAACAGAACCTGCCATCTCGTTCATGGAACGTTCAATGGACGCAAACGCCTTGAGGAACCGTTCCCCGTTCTGACTTGTGTCTTTCATCAGTTCGCCCCCGCATACTGCAGGATCGCCTTGATATACAGGTCTGCAGCATTTTCATATGCTTCATCGCTCGTCATGAACTGTGTTTCTGATTCGTTGGTCACATACAGTGCCGAGCAGATAACAGTGACCGGATCGGTCTGTTCCATCAGCGGCCATGTTGTCAGACTGCCCTCTTTTTCTTCTTTGAATACCGGTGCATATCTGTTTTCACCGATCGGATCGAAATACATATATCCCGTTCTGACTTCATACGGATACCATTCGCTGTTTTCAAACTGTTCTGCGATAGTCTGGGCGAAGTCCATGCTTTTTCTGGATGTTCTGTTTGCGGGATCCGCACAGATCACCATGCCGGATTCATTTTCATCCGGGGAGTAATCGCAGCGGATGCTGAGAACAAGATCGGGGTTCAGTTCATTGATCATAGCTGCCCTCTGTTCAACGGACATCTCCCTGTCCGGAGTATGGGTCAGGACTGCTTCGATCCTGTGCTGTTCCTGCAGTTTTGTATTGATCACGCCAATCAGATGCTCTGCATAGTCTGCTTCATTGACATAGCCTTCCAGACCTTTTGCCCCGCCGCCCAATACCGGATCCAGCACGACGACAAACGGCTTCGGGATGACCAGCTGTGACACCCTGTACACACCGTATCCGAAGACCGCCATGACGGCGATCACAAGCAGAAGGCGCAGCGGCTTGAATGTCCTGGTCTTCTTTTTTGATCTTCTGTGTTTTGATTTGCTGTTGCTCATCTGTATCTTCCTTCCAGATCTTCGAGTCTGCTGTCAGCTGCCATATGGTCCAGGATCAGCTTCACCAGCGTTTCAAGATCGTGTGATTCTCTGTAATCTGCGACAGACATGAAATCTGCCCGGTTTTCACGGATCAGCCTGGATGCCGTGATGCCCGCTTTGGCACTCTCAGGATTATACACCACGATCGATTTTCCGCCGTACTCTTTTACCAGTTTCATGCATGGAACATCTGTCAGTCCGTCTGCGATATATACCATCCGGCTGAACGGGATGGGACGCTGTTCCTGCGGCACCCAGGCGTTCAGGCTCTCATCATCCGATTCATCAAGCACCTGCTTGTTGATGCGGAAGATATACTGCGTCTTGGTCGTATAGTTGATGATCTGCGCAGGCCATCTGGCTGTGCCGTTTTCGTCATAGTAATAACGGCAGGCATATATCCTGCGGAATTCATCGGCGATGCCGGATGCTTCGATGATCTCTGCCATTCCCGATGAAATGACATAGTGTTCGATCTCAAGTCCCAGGGAAGCGCCGTATTCATTGATCCGTCTGAACCAGGTATCGACCCCGCGGTAAAACTCGATCGATCTTCCGACGTCCGCAAAGTCTTCACGCCGCAGCGGTCTGCCCTGTTCTTCATATTTTCTGACAAGCCAGTAGAGATACGCACTGACGCCGTCCATCTGGCTCTGTCTGCTGAGTTTCCCGACTTCCTTCCAGAACTGAGAAGGCTCCTTGTATCCAAGTGACGGGATCAGGCTGTATTCCTGCATATCCTT
>DMBB01000295.1 GCA_003446295.1 Erysipelotrichaceae bacterium | reverse complement strand
ATCTATGTCATCGGACATAAGAGTCCGGACTCTGATACAGTATGCACTGCCATTGCATATGCGAGATTCCTGAACATGCTGGGATATAAGGCGGAACCAAGAATTACCATGCCTGTCAATAATGAGACTGCATATATTCTGGAACAGGCCGGGGCTGAAGTGCCGGAAGTGCTGGAAAGCGCAGCAGGAGAAACCATTTTCCTGGTCGACCACAGTGAATATGTACAGGCGGCAGACGATATGATCGATGCTCATATTGTCGGCATCATGGACCACCATGGAGTGGGTGCCGTCAATACCGGACATCAGATCGTCTATGAAGCAAGACCGATCGGAGCGACAGCTACCATTGCCTGGCTGGAGTATATGAACTGCGGCTTTGAAATCGATCGTCAGACAGCGCACATCCTGCTTGGTGCAGTACTCTCGGATACAAGCAATCTGACTTCCACAACGGTTACAGAAGCTGATAAAAAGGCAGTTCCTGCGCTTGCGGAGATCGCCGGAGTCAGTGATGTGGACGGCTTCTATCAAGCACTTCACGAAAAGGCTATGTCCTATGACGGATTCAGTGATATGGAGATCATGTTCTCTGACTACAAGGAATACGAGGCAAGCGGCGTGAAGTACGGCATCGGACTGATCAACTCCACCAATGAAGAAACTTCAAAGGAACTGGCAGAGAGAATGAAGAATGTTGCTGAAGAAGCGATGGCTTCCAGAGATGTACAATATATGTTTGCCGGCGTAGGTATCCGTGAAGGAGATGTAAAAACAGACTACATCGTTCCGATGAGCGAAGAGTCAAAAGAGCTTATGGAAGCTGCGTTCCCTCATTATGATGAATATGACGGGACATCCTACATTTTTCGGCACGGAGGTCTTGGAAGAAAGAGTAAATTTGTTCCGGGCTTAAATGATTATTTTGCGGCGCATCCGCATGAATAAAAAGACTGTACGCGGATGATTTCTGTTCCGTGTTCATTTTCTGCAGGCAGTCACAGCCGCTGGTCTGATCAGATTGCGGATCATCCGGAAACAATGACAGAAATGAGCCGGAGCAGTATAGTATTATTCGATGGTTTTGTCTGTTCAGGCGCTGAAGGAATCTGTCCTGAAGAGAAATGCATTGATGCTGCAGGACAAGACCGTCAGATAAGGCAGTTCCTGTTTTTTGGAACTGTTTATGGAGGTTAACATGGAAAATAAACTTGCAAGGATCATGCGGAATACCGGAGCGGCACGTTTCTTTCTGCCGATTTCGATTTTTCTGATCATCATGGGTGTCGTTCTGCTGAGCATGACACCGGAAAAATACGAGGAGACCGTCGGTACGGTCACCAACATCACACAGCATACAAACGATGAAGGAAAAGATGTGTATGACATCACATTCGAATACACTGTGGATGGAAAGACATATACCAGTGAGTTCGTGGATATGACTGATGAGCCGGCGATCAACGAAGAAGTCACCGTATACTACGATCCCGCTAATCCGCAGAGTACATCCAATACAAAGCATACCGGACCGATCGCCATCGGAATGATGTCTCTCGGTGCGCTCGGACTGATCTATTCCATCTGGGCAACGATCAGATCATTCAAGAAAGACAAGGAACTGGATGAGAAAATGTCAGCTGCAGGAGGTATGAGCAGCGTATCTGAGATCATCCCTGTTCCCAAGGATCAGCTGACTGAATACTATGTATTGTTTGACGGCAAATCTCTGAAGCCCGGCTACATCATAGAAGATGCGCAGCGCAAAGTTGTATATGAAGCACCGATGACGCAGAATGCAATGATCGGAAACAGGATCTTCACGTTTACCAATCATCTGACAGGCAGAACCGCCGATCATGAAGTCGGACATACGACAACGACCAGCTTCGAAAACGAAATGTTCTCGGAAAGATCATGGTTCAAGTTTGATGGAAAGAACATCTGGGACGATCTGCATGATCGGGGTATCCGCATTGATACAGACATTCATTCCATCTTCCCGCGTTTGCGCTACACAGTCGCAAAAGACGGAGACTTCTTCGCAACGATCGAAACTTCCAGCAAATACGTGCACGAAGAAGACGAAGCGGAACACAAGATCGCGATTCCTGTCGGCAAGTACTTCTACCGCTGCTGGACAAACAGTGACGACCTGGATCTGCTCTTCCTGACAGTATTCGCTATATCTGAAACAGAACAGACCATTGTTGAATAAACGATTGATACAGGCTTCTGGAAAACCGGAAGTCTTTTTATGATACTTCAGCTGAGCGAATTACGATGCATTGGATACTTTTGGTATTTCGTCGTAAGATGTAGGCAGGGAATCATTGGAGAACATCATGACAATAGATGATATCAGGAAAATAATGGCTGTGGTCGATACCGGAAGCATGAACAAGGCGTCGGAAAAACTGTATATTGCACAGCCGGCATTGAGCCGATGCGTGCATAAAATAGAGGAAGAATACGGAATCACGCTGTTTGACCGTACCCAGGGCAAGAAGGTCAAGCTGACTGAAGAAGGGGAGATGTTTTATCAGGCTGCGAAAGAGATCATGCTTGTGAATGAGAATCTGGTCCTGCAGATCGAACGTCATAAGAAAAAGAGCACGAACCATATCCTGTTCGGTGCTGCACCGCAGCAGGCAGTCAATCTGACCGGTGAAATGATGAGATGGTTTTATATGAATGCACCTGAGTTTCAGATCGAGACAATGACAGCCAGCAGCAGACAGCTGCATCAATCTGTGCTCTTAGGAAAGATCGATGCCGCATTGATCAATGTATCAGAGTATTACGATGAACTTCATTATGAAAAAGAATCGAGAATGAATACATGTTTCTATATCGCCAAAGGTTCTGATCTGAGCAGGAAATCATTTAAGAAAGAAGGCCATAAAAATCCTCTGCTCAAAGTCGAGGACCTGAACGGAGAAAGATTTGTACTGAATAAAAAAGGTTCCGCAAGCCGTGCACAATTTGATTACCTGGTGGAAACATATAAACTGAACGTACACATCATTGAAGAAGAAAACATGTATCAAAGGCTGAAAATGGCCGATGACGGAATCGGTACATATGTTCTGGTGATGGATGGGGATTCTGAGAAGACATCGTGGTGGAACGGTGATGAGTCAAGAAGAGCGGTCCTTGATCCTGAACAGGATAAAGAACGATGGAGATATCTTGTCTGCCGGAAAGGATTTGAGGAAACCAAAAAGTTCAAAGCGCTGATGCAGTGCCTGAAAAGCGGGCGTGAAAAGTGAATAACAGCTTGACTTATATCAAATGTGTATAAGTTGGCGTTTTTATGTTATTAGTTGGTTTGTATAAAAACAATTATATTGTAAGCGGATACAAGTTCTGAAAGTTCAAATACATGCCTTGAACATTGCCTGGGAATTGTGCTTTGACACAATGGGGGGATAGAGTCAGAACTTATAACACATTTGAAG
>DMBB01000330.1 GCA_003446295.1 Erysipelotrichaceae bacterium | reverse complement strand
TTCATCAATGATATCCATTTCAAAGTTGTAGATATTCTGACCGTTTGCATCATATAGTTCACTGTTAAAGTTGCTGAAGAGGAGCGTGTTTCCTTCCTGGCCGTACAGACCGCTGACCTGGATCGCACCCATTCCCTGTACCTCGGTCAGAAGGAATGTTCCGTCATCATGGAACTCGATGAATGATGTTCCGGACGGATTGTTCTGGTCTGTATTGTAATAGGCAATGTATTCTTCTGAAACAGAAGCAGTATCCGGTGTTTTGGTCGGCTCCGGCTTGGACGAAGGAGCTGCTGTGGAAACTGAAGAAGGCGTCCATACAGGTTTCTCGGTCGTGAATACATCATCAGAGAGAGAACCTGCGAGCATCGTTTTCAGGACGATCTTGTTTTCATCGCTGATCTCAAACAGGACTTTTGTGAAATTCCCGATCCCTGTTTTTTCGACATTCAGTGTGATGACATTTTCCGAGATGCTCCAGGTTCCCTGCATCTCATAAAAGCCGCTGTGAGTATTGTCGGTCAGGACAAATGAACCGTCTTTGCCGAACCATACCTTGGCATGTTCGGCATTGCCGTACTGGTCCGCGGTATTATAGTAGGTTCTGCCGCCGATCTCATAGGAGGAAGCTGGTTGGTTATCAGGCTTGGAAGTACATCCGAAGAGGAAGACAATGCATAAAACAGCCAGTGATCTTAAAATGTTTTTCATGATTAATCTCCAGAGTATCCTGTATCTACCATTGTAGCAGGTATATTCCGTTTATTATTGATTGACTGCTGAATATACGTCAGATTATGCCGATCAGCAGATGATTGAGATGTGATATGCTGTCGAATGAAGGAAAACAAGGAGGGACTGACCATGATCTATACCGATATGACAAAAAAAGCGATTCGTCTGATCTTTGAGGCACATGCCGGACAGACGGACAAATGCGGACTTCCATATGTATGCCACCCGCTCCATGTGGCAGAAAGCATGGAGGATGAAGTGACATGTACTGCAGCCCTGCTGCATGATGTTGTGGAAGATACAGATGTAACATTTGAAGACCTCGCAGAGATGGGCTTTACGCCGGAAGTCCTCCGGATCGTCAGACTTCTGACACATGATCCTGAGGTCCCATACATGGATTATGTACGCAGGATCAAAGAAGATCCGCAGGCAGCGAAAGTCAAACTGTCAGACCTCAGACATAACTGTGATCTGACAAGGATCGATCATGTTGCGCAGCGGGATCTTGACAGGGTAAAGAAATACAAAGCAGCGATGGAGCTGCTGCTGAGTAAAGACTGATCATACAAAGCAGGCGGGTGAGTCACCCGCCTTTACTGAAGGTTATTCGATCGTTTGTACGATTCCGGAGAACAGCAGTGAATTGTCCGGAGAAACAACACTGAAGAAGAAAGGTCTGTCCAGCACAAAGTCTGTTTCTTCCTGAGGCATTCCGGCTCCGGCCATGGCAAGCTCTGTATAAGCAGCTCCAGTCACGCCTTCTTCATCGATCTCTACCATAGCCGCATGTTCTGCAGCGTTAACAAAGATCTGATCAGCTTCGTTTGTCAAAGGTGTGAAGTCAGCCAGGTCCGGATTCAGTGCATCAGTGATTCCGAGATTTCTGAGACTTTCAAGCAGATCTGTTTTGCCGGAGATATGAAACTTCGGAACGGAAAGATGAACGATCGGGAAGGCTGTGTCTTTTGTCCAGGTATTACGGCAAATGCTGAGGACGTCCCGGTCTGCAGCCAGATCTTTGACATCAGTCCCTTCTTTGGGAAGGAAGAAGTACATCGTACCGCTGTCCGTCAGATTCAGTCCGACAGCCCGGAAATGTTCGGTCTGGTACAGTGATGTCATGAGATCACGGTGCATCATCTGTACATCCGTATCTCCTGCAGCGCCATGGAATACAGCTGTGTCCGTACGTTCCGGATAAAAACGGTCAGTCCATGAAGCTTTGAAATAGATCGCTGAAACCAGTCCGAGAATGGTCCTTTCATCCAGTGACATGTCTTTTGTATAGTCAGAAAGCTGTCCGCCTGTATTTTTGTCAGTCCATTCCTGCAGCTGTTTATTGAGATCTGCAGAACCCATCTGACCGCTGAATGAAGATGCGTAATAGATGTCTGCCAGTCTCTGCAGTGTTTCTTCATTGTATGCAGTATCATTTCTGAGCCACAGTGAATCAGCCAGAAGACTCTTGACTGCAGGTGTATCCAGATAGTTGGCGTTCCACAAAGCTGATGCACGGCTGCGAAGGGAATTAATATCAGGTGCCTGCAGGACATCCAGGATCTGAGCCCTGGTATTACCGTCTGAAACTTCGGACAGGGCGGAAAGCGCGATATAAATGTTCAGCGGGGAACAGACCGTATTACGGACTTCATCAGTGATCAGCAGTTCTTTCTGAATGGCAGCGTAATAATCATCCATGTCCTGCTGAAGTTCCCTGGATGTGTCGACTGCCTCACGGTATTCCTGCCACCAGTCCCAATGGGATTCTCCCGTTAAAAATGCTTCGGAACTGACGTTTTCCGCTTCTGAAGCGGGATAAACAGCTTGTATCATTTGTGTCTCTCCTGTGCTTTGTTCGTCCGGTATTTTCGTACTGACGCTGTCAGGTGTTTCTTTTTCCGGATCTGCTGTTTCCGCAGGTCCTGTGCCGCAGCCTGCTGTGAATAGGACCGCACACAGCAGCGGCATGATCGTTATCTTGTTCATATGGTCGATCTCCTTACAACAATGAACACCGGTTTCTGTGCATGACAGTCACATGTTTCCGTATCGGACTCATAAGATGCGGTATCAGGGAATGAGTTTATGCCGTAAAGCCGGTGACAACCGCATGATAAAATGCTGGTGAAACAGCAGGAGGGATCATGAAACAGGTATATATAGGTAAATGGTCATTCAGACCGGATCCGAAAGGACTTTGCAGATACGAATATGATACGGTCAAAGGTATCATGGAACTGAAGGAAGAGGTCCTGACAGAGATCGCCATCGGTGCACAGTATCTGGATCGGGATAAGAAGATCCTGTATGTGTCTGATGAGGGATTCAGAACAGTCGACGGCGCTGAAACAGGCGGAGTCTTTGCGGTCAAACTGAAAGAAGACGGATCATTCGATCATGTTCTTTCATATACACCATCAACGAACCCCAAGACCAGCTATATCTGGCCGGTCAAGGGAGGGAGGTATCTGGTGATTTCCAACCATTCTTCCTCCAAGGCAGTCAGACACGCTGTAAAGAAAGACGGACAGGTATGTGTGGAAGAAGTCAGGGACCAGGCATCATTGAATCTCCTGAGACTGAACGATGATGGTTCTGTCAAAGAGATCTGTGACGCGCTGATCTATGACAGCATTGAAATAGACGGTAAAGTCCGCTTCCCGCACCTGCACAATGTCATGGCAGATCCGCAGGGCAGAATATTCATCACATGTGACAAAGGCATGGACAGGATCATTACATTCCATGTGGATACAGGATCCGGGAAACTGATCGAACTGCAGAAGACAGATACAGCCATCAATACCGCTCCGAGATATACTGTATTCCATCCGGAAACAGATATCGTATTTGAAAACAATGAGAACTGGCCCGGAATCTGCAGTTACCGCTTTGATGCAGAGACAGGTTCACTCGAACAGGTACAGTCATTGGTGATCGGAGACGAATCATACAGCAGACCGAATGCATCAGACCTTGTCCTGAATGAACAGGGAACAATGCTGTATGCAGCACTGCGTCATACAGATGAGATCGTTGTGATCCGTACTGACGGAACAGGCAGGATGGAAGAAGCAGGAAGGCTGTCCTGTATGGGAAAAGGACCGAGAGGACTGTATCTCGACGGAAACAGACTCTTCTGCATGAACCAGGAGTCCGGGGATATCGTTTGTTTTGAACTGAATGAGCAGGGGATGCCTGATACAGAACACATATCTGCAGCACAGGCACCGCTTGCCGCAAATATGACAATGCTGGAGGTATAAGCAGATGGAAAAAATCAGAATCGGCTTCCTCGGAACAAGAGGACATACACTGAAGTTTATCGACCTTGTCAACAGTTTTCCGGAATCAGTATCTGCGGTAATCTGGTCAGATGATCCTCAGAAAGCTGTGAAGACCGCTGAAGAAGGAAAGATCATCTGTGTTCAGACACCGGAAGAAGTACTGGAAATGACAGATGCTGTGGTGATCACAGCCCCGAATGTATATAAGAAGGAACTGGTGATCAAAGCTGCTGATGCCGGAAAGCATATCTTCCTGGAAAAGCCTCTGGCAGTCAATAAAGCAGACGCAGAAGAGATGGCGGAAGCTGTACGCAGGGCAGGCGTGAAATTCTATATGTCTGATCCATTTGTACGCAACGGGACGATCGGTCTGCGTGACCTGATCCGTGAAGGCGTACTGGGTGATATCTATGGAGCGGATGTGCGTATCGCTGTGGACCGTGCAGTCGTACCAGGTCATCCGCCTGTATGGAACAAAGAGACAGCTCTGGGCGGAATCATGGCCGATATCGGAGGACATGGCCTGCATGTCATCCATTATCTCTTCGGCAAGCCCGTTTCCCTGACCGCATCCCTGCAGCATATCACAGACGGAGCTAAAGACAGCGGTATGGAAGACCAGGGACAGGTGGTCATGCAGTATGCGTCAGGAAACGCGGCAGTACTGACTGCTTCATGGTGCAGCGGCGGAGACAGTGCGCATACGATCGTTTATGGAACAAGGGGCTGGGCAAGGACCGAACGGAACAAAGACGGCTCGGAAACAGAAAAACTGTTCGTTTATACAAAGGATGGAACACAGGAACTGAGCGGGGATGAACTTCCAGTCAGACCGACCAGACATATCCGTTATTTTGTTGAAATGATCGTACGGGATCTGCCGAATGACATCATCGGAAAAGACGATCTCAGCAATTCCGGCGTATCCATTGACAGCGCTGAAGAGTATGCCGCGATCCTGGAAGCGGTGTATGAATCAGACCGTACAGGAAAAAGGATCATATTATGAGCTCAGAAAAGGATCTGCAGTCTGCAGACCCTTTTCCTTTTGGAAACAATTTTCCGAGGGCGAAAGATAACTATATAAAGAATAGTCTCCGGGATACGAAAAAACCATCAATTAACAATCAGAGAATATAACAATATTCCGTTTATTATGTTAAATAAATGCTTTTTTGCGACATTTCCATAAATATCTCATATAATGGCACTATGAAGAAGAGAACAGGCACATATATTACCGACAATGTCCTCACAAAGGAGTCAGAACAGATCCATTACCAGCATGAGGAAGTTCCGTATTATGTAACATTCCAGAGCCGTTATTCCGGGCATCATGTTGTCCAGGGCATCCCGCACTGGCATCAGGATGTGGAACTGACATATGTTGTCAAAGGAACATCCGAACTGGAAGTGGCAGGAAGACAATACACGATCCATGCCGGTGACGGATATTTTGTCAACGCAAGACAGATCCACACAGGTCGTTCTTCGGAACGTGACTTTATCTGTGTCAGGATCCATCCGATCCTGCTGTGCGCAAATGAGTACATTGAACAGACATTCGTACTGCCCGTGATCAACGATCCGGCAATGGCGTTTGTACATCTGTCCCATAACATTCCCTGGCAGAAAGAGATCCTGGATATGATTCTGCACATCTATGAGCAGGATCGCGCAGATGCGGATACACTTCCGCTGACGATCCAGAGCAGTATATTTGCCATCTGGAAGCTGCTGTATGAACACCGCTCGACCGATGAGATCAAAAAGGTACCTGAAAGCCATCACATGACATCACTGAAGCGGATGATCGGCTATATTCAGGAGAATTACCAGAACAGGATCACGCTGAAACAGATCGCTGAGTCAGGCAATGTGTCTGCCAGCACGTGCAATAACATTTTCAACACGCTCATACACCAGTCCCCGGTCCGCTTCCTGCTGTCCTGCCGTCTGAACAATTCCACAAAGATGCTCAAAGAAACAGACATGACAGTGACGGAGATCGCCGGTCAGTGCGGGTTCTCATCAGCCAGTTATTTTACGGAAATGTTTCACAGGGAGTACGGCATGACACCTGTTGATTTCAGAAAGGCAGAACAGGAAGAAGTATGATCAAAAATATCAGAATATTCGCGGCAGATATTGACGGAACCCTTGTCAATAAGTGTAAGCTGATGCATCCGGGCACAAGAGCCGCATGGATCCGTCTTCATCAGGAGGGTGTCAGGATCGGCGTGGCGTCCGGAAGACCGCTGGACCACAGAACAGTAGAGAAGAACAGGGAATGGGAGCTTCCCTTTGAGTTTGACTTTGCCATCGGCATGAACGGCGGAGACCTCTGGGATAAAGAAACAGGTGAATATGAACACTTCTATCTGCTCGAAGCAGAAACAGTCCGTGAGATCCTGTCTTTTATCGCACCGCTTGATGTGAACGCGATCGTATATGAAAACGGATATGACCTGGTGCGTGCACTCCGTATGGATGATTTCATGAGAGGCTCGATCGCCCGCAATCATTCCATTGTTGAGATCGGCGGAGTGGATGAATTAAGCAGAAAACCGACAGGAAAGATCGAGGTTCAATATAAACCCGAGGTGATGGAACAGGTACTGTCTGCTGTCAGTGCGCATCCGTCTGAGAAATGGACTGCAGTCCGCACGTTCCCGGGAACCGTCGAATTATCGATCCCCGTGTCAACAAAGGCATGGCACTGGAGAAATATGCGCAGCGGTACAATATTCCGATGGCAGAGACGATCGCCTTCGGTGATATGGAAAATGATATCCCGCTTCTGCAGCATGCAGGCTGGGGCGTCTGTCTGAAGAACGGATCAGATGATACCAAAGCTGCCGCAGACGATATCACGGAATACCCTGTGGAAGAAGACGGAATCGGCAGGTATCTTCAGAAACACTGGTTTCATGATTGAACCTTAAATATTGCCTGCAAACAAAAAGTTCATGGGATGACCATGAACTTTTTGTTATACGATCTCGTTCAGCGGTACGATCTCAATCTGTTCTTTGAGCAGACGTTTCCGTATCATCTTTGCGAATTCCACAGCGTGCGCTCCGTCTCCGTGGATGCATACGGAATCAGCACGGATATCGATATCCTTTCCGGTGATCGCCGTCACCTTGCCTTCTTTGACCATACGGACCACTCTGCTGACTGCTGTTTCAGCGTCCGTGATCATGGATCCCTGCGTGCTTCTGGAAACCAGTGTGCCGTCCTCATTGTATGCGCGGTCCGCAAATACCTCGGCAGCAGCCCGGAGTTCCATCTCCTGTGCGGTTTTGTACAGTTCTCCTGCAGGCAGTGCCAGAACGATCAGAGAAGGATCAAAATCCCGGACTGCCTGACAGATGGCCTGAGCCAATGCTTTGTCTTTGGCGGCCATGTTATAGATCGCTCCGTGCGGCTTGACATGCTGGAGCGTCATACCGTGTGC
>DMBB01000222.1 GCA_003446295.1 Erysipelotrichaceae bacterium | reverse complement strand
ATCGGTTTTTACAGTCATACCGGTTACGGTGTACCGGATATGTTTTATATCTCTCCGTTTGTTCCTGCCGCTCAGCCTGTTTTCAAAGCCATAGCAGACAGCTTCGGCAGGATCACAGAGATCTTCGTTTACCTGTCAGTCTTTTCTCTTGTCAGTTTTCTTTGTCTGAACATCATCCGCAGGATCCGGGACCAGTAGGATCCGCAGTTCCATGTTCAGCCCGTCTGCCAGGCGCTGCAGCATTTTTACGGTCGGGTTGCGCCTGCCGCCTTCGATCCTGCTGATCTCTTCCGGTGAAATACCTGTCCTGCGGGACAGTTCTTTTTGTGTCAGATTCCGGAACAGTCTGGCATTCAGCAGTTCATAAGCAAAATTCTCCTCACGGTAGACCTTAGGGAAGAAAGCATCATGTTCTCTGCCGCCTTCATTTATGCCCTGCATATGATGCAGCCCTCATTGTCATCAAAATGAACCGTATACAGTTTCCCGCTTTCACGATGATACACATACAGGTTGTCTGACAGGAATTCTTCTTCCTCTACGTAATGCTGGTTGACATGTCTGACAAGATTATGGAAGTCCAGAAGGTCCTCAAAGGACAGATACGTCATGATAAACAGTTCATGGATCGATGACGGTATGATGCAGTAGCTGCTGCCCAGCTGTTCCGCGATCTCTTCTGCGACCCCGGGATATACGATCACAGCCGCCCCGTTGATCGCAGCTTCATTGGTCAGCACATTCAATTCCTTATTGGATGCACGACGGTCTTCTTTGGGAAAGATCCTTCCGCGCATATACGCCGCAATGAATTCCATGCTGTTTTCATACAGGGGCGGAAACAGTTCTGCACTGCTTCTGAGGGCATCCTCATGAAGCTGTTTTTTTGCAACGCCATACCGTTCCAGCAATGCGTTTGTGATCATGGTGGAAGAAATGCCATCAGAATCCCTGCTGATCAGAATGTGATACGTGATGGCAAGATCCTGGAACATTGTATGGGGTACTTCCTTCAGCAGTTCCCGGTTTCTTTCTTCATTGCTGAGACGGATAAACAGTCTGTCACGGACATTTTCATATGCTGACAGGAATGGATGGATCCGGCGTACACCGTTTTTAAGCAGATCATTGAACACTCCGGAAATGACCTTTTCCAGATCACCTTCCATCTGATACCGTTCATACAGGTCCGGCAGACTGACGGAGATCCCGCCGATCTCCTGATCCTCCGGCATCACGCTGATCGCCCGGTATGTTTTTCCAAGCTTCATCGTTGAAATGATCGACACCTCTGCTGAAGCATATTCTTCCGGCAGATACTGCCTGATGTTTTCGAGCACTGTCTGCTCGAACGCTTCATATGTCATACTCATTGCATTCCTCCTTTGATCCGACATAAAAAACCATCCGAAGATGGCTTTCACTGTTAATATTCGTTGTTCTGCACTGAGTTCCACGTATTCTTTCTGTTTTTTACCACTCAGTCACCTGGAAATCCCGTCCGGCTGAAGGATATTTCAGAAGATGATAATCACCGTCATATTCAAATTCGATGATGCAGGCATTCGGGAATCCGCTGACGCCCTTCTTTCTGCATTCATCCCTGTATGCGATCGTGTCGATCCCGAACAGTTCAGCCATTGTCAGATCTGCGAACAGCCCGTGTGATACGACAAGCACTTCATCCCTGTCACTGCATTGAGAAACAATGTAGTCAAACGCCCTTCTTGACCGTTCCCGGACTGTCTTCTCATCCTCTCCCCCGAGACTTGTAAAATCTCTGCTCATTCTGCGTTTGAACAATTCATCACCCAGTTCTGCAAAAGGACGTGCTTCCCAGCTTCCGAAATCAAATTCGTGCAGGTCATCAATCGTCTGCAGATCAACATCCCTGTTTTCCAGAATAATATTTGCTGTAGCGACAGCTCTGCCGAGCGGTGAAGAAAAAGCTTTGGTGAAATGAACAGGCACCAGCGCTGCTGCACTCTCACGCACCTGCTGTACGCCTTCTTCTGTCAGGGGTGAATCACAGACACCCTGCATACGTTCCTGGCTGTTGTAAATAGTTTGGCCGTGTCTGACCAGAAAAAAATGCACTCTTTTCATGTTCTTTCCTTTCTGTTCACGATGCTGTTTCTTTATGTGCCGATCATTGATCATCGTTTTTTTATCAATCAGTCTTTTTCTGTATTCTTCCGTCAATTCATACAGTCTTTCAGAACTGTCCTCAGCGGATAAACAGGATCATTTCAGATCTTCGACTGTTGTGATCTTGATGTTGTCGTACGTTCCGGCCACTGCCTTGACAGGGATACCGTAGCGTTCTGCCAATGAAGCATCATCCGTCCCGGTAAACCCGTCCCGGAATGCCTTGTGCATGCAGTCCAGGATCACATCTGTATGAAAGACCTGCGGTGTCTGTGCCGCTGCCAGTGAAGAACGGTCCGGTGTTTCAACGATATATCCGTCTTTCAGCACTTTGATCGTATCCTTGCAGGGAACACACAGGCAGGCTGCCTGCTCTGTTTCCATTGCCCTTTTCAATTCATCCAGTGAATCTTTGTGAACATACGGCCTAGCCCCGTCATGGATCATGACGACATCACACAGCACTGCATGCAGACCGTTTGAGACACTTTCCTGCCGGGTGCTTCCGCCTTTTGCCACAACGATCTTGCCCGGCCATCTGGAAGTGATCTCACGCATATAATCCCCTGCATCCGTTACGACAATGATCTGTGCGCAGTCTTCATCATTGAGGAATGTTTCCATCGTCATCTCCAGGATCGTTTTGCCGTTGATCCTGTGGTAAACCTTATTATATCCAAGTCCCATTCTTGTGCCGCTGCCTGCCGCAACAATGACTGTACTGTATTTCATCGTGAGTTCCCTCCCTGCCTATTCCATTTTAACCTGTCAGAGATAATGATTCATCTGATACATGCAAATTCTAAACCGAATAAAATTTAATAGTTTTTAATGAATATAACACTGGATATAGAGCAGTTATCGAAAGTACTACAGATCACAGTACATTATTTGTTCATTTGCATCTTTTCAAAAAAAGTTTTTACCGTTTCCCGCTCAATCTCACCATTTGATTCAAGAAATTTAACAAGTGCATTACCCGCATCAGGATCATCGAAAAGCACATGCCATTCTGGGTGCTTCTGAAGCAAGTAGCTTTCAAGCTCATTGTAGTTATATTGAAAGTCTTTATTAATGTGAGTAATAATTTCATTCAATAATTCATAAAATGCATTTTGCTTCATTATAAACTTCCTCGCATCTCACTTATAGGCATTATACTTAACATCACACCATTTTAAGATTATGCCTATACTTTGACTTTTCAGATTGGAGGTTTGGATGATGATTCTCTTGTTTCACACCGGGTACGGTCTTATGCAAAGACGATTTTCTGACGGCTTCCAATTTTGGAGGAAGCGATTAAAAATCAACAGGGTTTGCGCATAGTCCGTACAGACAGAAATGTATTCGGGGCTATCTGAGAAATATCAAAACACTGCTTGAACGAGATAAAAAGAATGTGCAAGAATTAACGCAACTGGGATGGAATGTTCTAGTTGTTTGGGAATGCGAATTAAAAAAAGATATGTTTAACGAAACAATGGAAAAACTGATTGAAAACATAAGAAGAGGAACTGTCACAGTTAATTAGATATGAACAAGAATAATTATTTATTAGAGCAAACACTGCTG
>DMBB01000398.1 GCA_003446295.1 Erysipelotrichaceae bacterium | reverse complement strand
GATCTGATGGATCTTTATGGTGACAAAGGCAATATTCAGGTGCTGAAAACAAGATGCGCAAAACGCGGGATCGAGTGTGAGGTTGATACATGCACGATCGGTGAGGACAGGGATCCTGATGACTATGATCTGTTCTTTATGGGCGGCGGTGCCGACCGTGAACAGAATCTGATCTACGAAGATCTGCTGCAGCGCCGTGACAAGATCCAGAAGGCAATGGATCACAATACAGCATTCCTGCTGATCTGCGGCGGATACCAGCTCTTCGGGCAGTATTACAAAGACCAGGACGGTCAGAAGATCGATGGTCTGGGATTCTTTGACTACTATACGATCGCTGCCGACCGTGATCACAGATGCATCGGAAATATCGCAGTTGAAGCTGAAATGGACGGCCTGAAATTCAAAGCAGTCGGTTTTGAGAACCATGGAGGCCAGACACAGAACGTCACGACACCGTTCGCAAAAGTCTTAAGCGGACATGGAAATATGTACAAATCAGGATACGAAGGCTTCATGAACAGTCAGGTACTGGCAACCTATATGCACGGACCTCTGCTCCCGAAGAATCCGGTCATTGCGGATATCCTGATCAGAAGGGCGCTGAAAAAACGGAACGGCAATGCTGTTCTGCAGGAACTGGATGATACTCTGGAAAACAAAGCGCGCGATGTGATGCTCGAACGTCTGAAAATACATCTGTAATCAAACAAGTCTGTCCAAAGGGCAGGCTTTTTTCAAATGAAAGGACCGCCATTCGCAGTCCTGTATGGTTTATCTGGTGATCTCTGCAAGCACTTCGTTTAGATCCTGTTTCTCTGATTCATGGAAAGCAAAGTCAACAGCATCGTTTTCGGAGTATCTCGGAATGATATGGAAATGCAGGTGTTCAACACTCTGTCCGGCAACTGCGCCGCAGTTGTTCAGAACATTCAGTCCGATGGCACCGGTATTTCTGACGATCTGTCTGGACAGTCTGGAAATGACCTTCATGCAGGCAGCAGCTGTCTCTTCATCTGCTTCAAGAATGTTCGCACAGTGTTTTTTCGGCATGACCAGTGTATGGCCTCTTGTGACCTGGGACAGATCAAGAATTGCCAGCACTTCATCATCTTCATAAACTTTGCTGGAAGGGATATTTCCGGCAATGATTTCGCAAAATACGCACATAACAGTAAATCCTCCTGGTATATGTGAATATTATAATCCCCCGCAAAAGAAAAAGGTACCCGCAGGTACCTCGGAATGCTTATTCAGCAGAAACCGGAACTTCCTGAGTCAGCAGCGCAGGGTTGCTGTCACGGAGTGCCTTGTACAGATCAATGTCATAGACATGGAATCCGTACTTTTCAAAATAGAATGCTGTTGCCTGATCGTTGATATCACTGATCTCAGCAAATGCTTCAACGATCTCATCCTTGATGCTGTCTGTATTGTTTTCATCCATATGCATGACGTAGATGTCTGTACCATAGGAAGCAGATACGTTCATCCAGCCGTCATCCGGAGAAGCAGCTCTCAGAGCAGCCAGCGCAACTGAGTCATACTCTGTATTGTCGATCGTAATGATCTCCGGCTGACCTGTGGAATCTGTTTCGAATTCATTGGCTGCTTCTTCAGCAGTCATCGTACCGTCTCTCAGAGCAGCCAGTGCGGAATTCGCATTTTCTGTATCTGTGAATTTCAGGATAGTAGCCTTGACCGGCTTATAACGTTCCAGAAGCGTGTCATAGGACTCATCGATATAGAGGTCTGTCAGCTTTTCAGCCTGCAGGGAAGGGATCAGATAATCGTTGATGTAATCGTCTTCCGTCAGTCCTGCATCCTCCAGATAATCTGTGAAGGAATCGCTGTAGATCGTTTTGTACATATCAAGCGTGCTCTGGGCAGATTCTTTCATTTCATCTGTTACTTCAACTTCCTGTGAAGTGATGACCTTTGTTGCGTCGCTGACTACCTGTGTTGAGCCAGCGTAGTTGTACATGATGTTGTATACCTGCTGCTTGGTGATCGCTGTTTTGCCGACCTTCATCAATGTATCAGAACCGTTTTTCAGAGAGGCTGTCGCATCGGAGCAGCCGCTCAGCAGGCTGAGCACCATAGCCGCAGAACAGATCGCTGTAATCTTTTTCATCTTAAGCCTCCTTACTCACCTGTGTAATATTTTGACATTGCTGCTTCGAGTTCTGCATTGCCGCTGAAGTCGAGACCGATCTCCTGGGCTTTTTCCCACATAGCGATCTCATCGAGCGATGTGTCATAGGAACCGATCAGTTCCTCATACGGAGACTGGCCGTTTCCGACAGTCACTTCTGTCTCACCGGCTTCGTTTGTTTCGGATGTTGTCTCAGTTCCGGCTTCCAGTGTTTCTTTCGTGGAAGCGTCGTTTCTGATTCTGAAATAACCGAATGACTCTGAATATACCCAGTCACTGACTTCACCCTCATCAAGGGCAAGCGCAGCATTCAGGAATGCTTCATCAAGTGTTGTTGTATTGACATCGACGACACCCAGGTAACCGCCGTTGGGAGCGGTGGAAGAATCTTCCGAATGATCACGTGCTGCATCAGCGAAGCTGCCTGCTGCAAGCGCATCATCTACAGCCTGCATTCTTGCTGCCTCATCCTCATTGGGCTCCTCAGTCTTCTCGGAATCCGCGGAGAACTTGACCAGGATGTAGGAGATCTTGCGGATCTTCAGTTCATCAAAGTGATCACTTGCATACTGTTTGACGATCTCGGTTCTCTTAGCATTATCGATCAGATACTGCTGCAGATCATCATATCCGTTATATCCCATCTGGATCAGTACTTTTTCAAGCTGCTCTTTGTAATCAGCAGGATAGTTTGACTGATAGCTGGCGATAATGGAAGCTGCCTGGGCAGCAGCGTTTGTTTTCATTTCATCTGTTGTTTCAACTGCTTCTGCAGCAACTGTCTTGTCGATCAGTGAAGCAACAGCTGAAGAACCGTAGGTTTTGTAAAGTGAATCATACAGATTGGCAGCCGTCACATCCTGTGAATTGATCTCGTAGAGAACATCCTCACCGTTGACCGTCTTGCCTTTCAGTTTTCCATGATTGGTATCATAGATGTAAAATACGCTGACTCCTGCAAATAATAATGCCAGGAGACAAACGAACCAGTTCTTTTTTAAGAATCCGTTCATAACTTCCTCCTCAAAAGCGCTTAATCATTATAATGTAGACAATTTTAGTTTGCAACGAATCATAATCTGAATATTACGTGAACAATGCAGATAATAATCGTTTTTCAACACTGTTTTAACGAATGATGCTATAATGCCTGTCGGAAGTGAAGGGTGGCTATGCTTATGAAAAGTTTAAAGATCAAAGATCTTCATGTAGAGATCGAAGGCCGCGAGATATTAAAGGGTGTAAATCTGACTGTCAACGAGAATGAAGTGCATGCACTGATGGGACCGAACGGAAACGGAAAATCCACACTGCTTGCCGCTATCATGGGACATCCTAAATATGTCGTGACACAGGGTGAAATTGAATATGACGGAAAGAACATCCTGGAAATGCCGGTAGAGGAGCGCAGCAAAGCAGGACTGTTTTTAGCTATGCAGTATCCGCAGGAGATCCCGGGAGTAACAAACAGTGATTTCCTCAGAGCAGCGATGAATGTGCGCAGGGAACGTCCGATCCCGCTGTTCTCATTTATCCGTGAAATGGAAAAGACGATCAAGGAACTGGATATGAAAGAGGATCTGGCTCACAGATTCGTCAATGAAGGCTTCTCAGGCGGCGAAAAGAAAAGAAATGAGATCGTCCAGATGAAGCTTCTGAAACCGTCTTTGTCAATGCTTGACGAGATCGACAGCGGTCTTGACGTAGACGCGCTGAAGATCGTTGCCAATGCGATCAATAAACAGAGACAGGACACAGGAATGAGTCTGATCATCGTATCCCATTACGAGCGTTTCTATGAACTGATCGAACCGGAGTTCACACATGTGCTCGTTGACGGAAAGATCCTTCTGGAAGGCGATGCCGAGCTGGCAAGAAAGATCGATGCGGAAGGCTATGACTGGATCTACAAAGAGTACGGCATTACGCCTGAGCGCGAAGAAGAAAAACCCGTACCGGTCAGTATCGGAACATGCGCGGTACGTGAAACTGTCGAGAAGGCGGTGGGAAAATGATCGAGGTGCATGTTAACCAGGACATTGCACTTCCCGCCGGATTCAGCGAATATGTGATCGAATCTGAACGTGATCTTGAACTGACGTTCAGCGGAAGCGGTAAATGCCAGGCATTTATCCGCATCAGAAAATGCCCGAACCTCAGGATCCGCACATTTGCCTCAGCCGGAGCTGATATTTCCTATCTGTTCTGGAATGATTCCGAGACACCGGTCACGGCAGATGAATCACATGAGGTGATGGCTGATGCTTCACTGAAGATCGCATACGGGGAATGCAATCATGCCGAAACCAAACGCAATGTCTGGGTCGCACTGCGTCAGAACGGTGCCTATGCACTGGTCAGCAGTGCAACACTGGCAGAGGATAAAAAGAACACCCGGATGGAAGTCGTGAACTATGCGCCGCATACAGTCGGAGAAATGAAGAATTTTGCTGTTGTCCTGAAAGGAGGCAATTTCTTCATTGATGCGATCGGCAAGATCGTCAAAGGCGCTTACGCATCCCAGTCCCATCAGACTTCAAGGGCACTGTGCTTTGAAGAAGG
>DMBB01000006.1:245-3264 GCA_003446295.1 Erysipelotrichaceae bacterium | reverse complement strand
GCCGTCACAAAGAAGATACTGCAGGAACGCGGTGATTACCCCGAAAAGCAATAAGGACCTTAACAGGTCCTTTATTTGTTCAGATAGCGGAGATAGTGGCTGTATGCCTCTTCTCCGTATTTTGTTATTTTGCGTGTATTCGCATTGTAACGGGTGAGGATCAGCTTCAGTTCCTCTTCCGAATAACTGCTGAAATCAATGCGTCCCGTCATCTCCTCGGCAGCGCTGAGCATATTCAGCACCCCTGCTTCTATGTTGGCATTGATATTGCGGCGGAGATACTTCCAGACCGCACGCACATCTGCCGGATTGTCCGGATCCAGGCGGTGCGCAGTATCAAGTTTGATATACAGGAAATCGCTGATACCGTGATCCAAGGCGGAATTCACCGCATTCAGTGCCACTCTGCCGAAGATCTGTGCATAGCCGGTGGAGCTGTCTTTCTTGCTGAACAGATTGCTCAGAACAACCGCATCCGCCACCGTATCCATGATGTCGATCCGGGTCATTTCCATGTACAGAATCGCTTTAATAAAGGCTGCAGGTACGCTGTATTTTGCTGAAAGCGCCGCAATTACCGGTTCCTTCTGTCTGAGGATTATCTCGGTGCGTTTATCTGAGATCAGTCTGAGCATAATGATAAATACTCCTTTCAGGCTGTGATGCAGTTATCATACCATATCTGCTCAATGACAGTCAGAAAGACGCTGATCACTGTCCGGCAATGATAAACTCGCCAGTCAGCGGATATACCCGGGAACACACAGAAAGATGTTTTGGAGGATTTTCGGTAATGACTTCGGTGATGCGGTATGTTCCCGGTGAAAGGGTTCCGTACAGGCCTTCCCAGTTGATTTCAAAAGCAGTCTCACCGTCCGCGGGAATCGGATATACCTCTTCACCGCTTACATATGCTTCGCTGATTACGGGAACATCCTCCCAGGTATCTCCTGAGGCTGCCTGCAGAGAGTAACCTTCTCCGCATTCCAGATCTTTGCCATTGCCGGGATCATACCGGCGCAGATGGACTTTCAGACCTGTTGGCGTGACATTGCTCAGTTCCATGATGACCGCAATCTCATCATCCTCTGCTTCCGGGATATGACGGCCGATGCCTCCGGTAGTAATATCCTGATCAAACCTCAGGGTATCGAGGATGTTCATGGCTTCATTTTGCTGTGCTTCCGTCCAGTTACCATTCCCGTTCTGCATCGCAGCAACGTTTGGCTGTTCCTGATTGAATACGATATAGTCCCAGTACGGATGGCTGTCATAGGTTCCGACATTGACGTTTCTTCCGGCCAGAGTCATCTGCGTGCTTGCAAGTCCGGTTCCGCAGACCCCGAAGAAATCCATACAGACAATTCTGATATTCTCTGCCCCTGCATGATCCGGTCTCAGAATAAGACCATAGGTACGGTCATTGAATACACCGCTGTCAACCGGTACCGCTTCACATGACCAGCCGGAAGGTATTTCCATGCTGAGACGTCCGTAAGGTCCGTCAACGTATACTGTTTCTGATTCTTCCTCAATAGCTGGAGAGACAGTATTCACCGGTGCGGGTTCTGTCTGTACTTCAGACGCAGATACATCAGACGCAGCAGTATTTGCCGGTTCTTCGTTTGTATTCCGGCCGCATCCGCATGATACAAGCACAACAAGACAAATCATCATCTTCACAGTTCTCCGCATACCTGCACCTCCCTTATGAATTCATTATTGAAACAGTATCAGAGCACGTATTGTGACAGACAGTTTGCAGATGTGCATTAAAACTAAGCTGACATAATTGCACAAACGTACTTTTATCCGCCCCGCAGAAAAAATATTTCAGATGAAAGCGTTTACTTGTGAATAATTTCTCATTTGCTCTTGTATTCTGATTTGTGCTGTGTTATTTTCTTCCTGTCAACAAGTGAAATAATTCACAGGAGGTACTTATGGCAGAACTCAAAAAGAAAAAAACAAGCGTAACATCTTCCCCTGCACCGGAACAGACTGTTCCCTCACCTGCTGAAGAAGTCAATGACAAGGTTGAAAAAGCCCTGAAAGCACTGGATGAATACGCATCGTTTGATCAGGCAAAGATAGATTATATCGTTGCCAAGTGTTCCGTAGCCGCCCTTGACAAACACGGTGAACTGGCAAAGCTTGCCATTGAAGAAACAGGCAGAGGTGTCTTTGAAGACAAGGCTACAAAGAATCTGTTTGCCTGCGAATACGTCGTAAACAACATGCGTCATCAGAAGACCGTCGGCATCATTGAAGAAGATCCTGTTCAGGGACTTATCTATGTTGCTGAACCTGTCGGTGTTGTGGCAGGGATCACCCCTGTCACAAATCCCACGTCAACGGCTATCTTCAAGTCCCTGATCTGCCTGAAGACAAGAAATCCGATTATCTTTGCATTTCATCCAAATGCCCAGAATTCATCTGCAGCTGCAGCAAAAGCAGTCTATGAAGCTGCACTTGCAGCTGGTGCTCCGGAGAACTGCATTCAGTGGATCGACCACCCTTCCATGGAGGCTACCACTGCTTTGATGAATCATCCCGGTGTATCAACGATTCTTGCGACCGGCGGCAATTCCATGGTCAGAGCAGCTTATTCATGCGGCAAACCGGCTCTCGGTGTCGGTGCAGGCAATGTTCCGGCATATATTGAAACGACAGCTGATATCCGCCAGGCCGTCAATGATATCGCTATGTCCAAGGCCTTTGACAACGGTATGGTCTGCGCATCCGAGCAGGCTGTGATCGCCGATAAGGAAATCTATGATCTTGTCAAAGAAGAGTTCGTTCATTACAACGTTCACTTCTGCACGGCAGAAGAAAAAGAAAAACTGGAGCTCTTTATGTTCGGTTATAAGTCTTTCTCTGAAGGCTGTGAGAACGCCAGACTGAACGGAACTGTAGCCGGTAAAAGCGCATACTGGATTGCGCAGCAGGCAGGCTTTGAAGTCGATCCGAAGACAAGTATCCTGATGGTGGAATGCAGTGAAGTCGGTCCCAATGAACC
>DMBB01000006.1:0-157 GCA_003446295.1 Erysipelotrichaceae bacterium | reverse complement strand
GAAAAGCTTTCACCCGTACTGGCTATGCTGAAAGCAGACAGTGTTGAAGACGGCCTCAGCAAGTCGGAAGCCATGGTCATGTTCAACGGCATCGGACACAGTGCAGCCATCCACACATCCAACAAAGCGCTTGTTGAGGAATTCGGCAAACGGATCA
>DMBB01000142.1 GCA_003446295.1 Erysipelotrichaceae bacterium | reverse complement strand
CTTCCGAGCAGTCCAGACCGATGATGTTCTCGATCTCATGCTTTACAAAATCAGGCTGGGCATTGTTCATATCGATCTTGTTGATGACAGGCAGGATCTCCAGGTTGTTGTCCAGTGCCAGGTATGTATTGGCAAGTGTCTGGGCCTGGACGCCCTGCGTCGCATCAACGACCAGGATCGCTCCTTCACAGGCAGCGAGTGATCTGGATACTTCATAACTGAAGTCCACGTGACCTGGCGTATCGATCAGATTGAACAGATATTCATGTCCGTCCTTGCTGTGATAGCTCAGCTGAACGGCATTCAGTTTGATCGTGATGCCGCGTTCACGTTCAAGTTCCATATCATCCAGCAGCTGGTTTTTCATATCACGCTGCTGGACCGTATCGGTCATTTCAAGGATACGGTCTGCCAGAGTGGACTTTCCGTGATCGATATGGGCAATAATACAGAAGTTGCGAATATATTTCTGATCCATTGAAGACTCCTATTCAAATACATGGCCCGGGATGTTTCTTCCCGCTCCGTTGGCGTATGCGTCAGCGCTCATCCTGTTTTTTCCTTCAGGCTGCAGTTCCAGTACTCTCAGAATGCCGCCTTTGCATGCGACCTCCATTGCGTGATCCCTGAACCCGAGCACCGTTCCGGGTGTCTGTTCCGTCTCACAGATCTGTTTCCTGACTTTGATGAATTTCATGCGTCTGCCATCCAGCATTCCGTATGCAAGCGGCCAGTCTGTCAAGGCGCGGATGTGGTTATACAGTTCATTGATATCCTCTTTGGCAAAATGGACCTGTTCATCTTCCTTGGAAATGTTGCGTGCGATCACCACAAGAGATTCATCCTGCGGCTCGCCTTCCAGCTTTCCTTCCAGATACAGCGGCAGTGATTCTTTCAGCAGCGTGCATGCGGCATCCTGAAGCTTTTCATACAGTTCTGATGTTGTTTCATCAGGGCCGATCGGCAGTTCGCATCTTGCGTATACCCTGCCGGCATCCATTGCTTTTACCATTTCCATCAGGCATACGCCGGTCTTTTCATCTCCGGCCCATACCGCATGATGGATCGGTGCTCCGCCCCTGTATTTGGGAAGCAGGCTCGGATGAATATTCAGACATCCGTAGCGCGGTGCTTTGAGGATCACCTCGGGAACGATCTGTCCGTAAGCTGCCGTGACGATCAGATCGGGTTTGTAATCCAGAACGGGCTGATATTCCGTTCTCAGTTTCTCCGGCTGCAGGACGGGTATGTTCAGTTTGTCCGCCAGTGCATGTACCGGTGTTGGTGTTATTACTTGTTTTCTGCCTGTGGGACGGTCCGGCTGGCATACCGCTGCTACGACGTTATAGCCCTCGTCAACCAGAGTCTGCAGGATCGGGCAGGCAAACTCAGGAGTTCCTATGAAAATAATTCTTGCATCGTTCATGAATATTTCCTCCTTCAGCTTGTTCATTATACATTGAAATGCCTTCTCTTTTCATTGCATTTTGATTATTGCTTTGCTATAATGCTTTCGTTACGCAATGAATGGAGGTGTTGGCATGGCAAACATTAAGTCGCAGAAAAAGCGCGCCCTGACTAATGAAAAAAGACGGACAGCAAATGTAAGTGAAAGAACAGCGGTAAAAACAGCCATCAAGAAAGTTGTAGCTGCAGTTAAAGCAAATGATAAAGAAGCTGCTGTGAAGGCATATAATGAGGCTAATTCCGTTCTTGACAAGGCTTCAACAAGTCATATCAAGAAGAAGAATTACGTATCCCGTCAGAAGTCCCGCCTTGCAAAGGCTGTCAATTCCATCCAGTAACTGGACATTAAAAACACGGACAATTCCGTGCTTTTTTTTACCTTTCCATAACAAAAGCAGCCGTATGTGCTTCAGGCGGCTGCTTCTTGACAGGATTTTTTCCAGAGATCCAGCTGGTGCTGCAGCTCGGGATCTTTTTCTTTTCGTCTGGAAAGGATGAATTCCAGTGTGCTGATCTGCTTTGCGGCAAAGCGCAGGTACGCTTCGTCGCGGGCAAGCCTGATCCCGCAGAGGATCTCCTGCTCACTGTACGGTTCATGATCGGCGCATGTAAAGCTCAGGGCGATGTAATCATGTCCATGATCACGGATCAGTTTTTCCCCGTCTACCGTCCAGCGTCTGCTGCTGAGCCATGCACGGAATACCGGTACATCCGTATTGACCTGCACGATGATCTGCTCAAGCTGCGGAAGCCGTTCTTCTGCGCGTTCCAGGATGCTGATGGCTGTCTGGCAGCCCATGCCGGCAATCACCGCGCACTGCACATCATCTGGTACATGCTCAAACCCGTCTGACAGGATCACGCCGATCCTGTCCTCCAGTCCGGCGTTCCTGACATTTTCAGCAGCCATTTTCAGAGGACCTTCCCCGATATCGCAGGCATATGCTTTCGGAATGATCTCATTCCTGATCAGCCAGACAGGAAGCTGGGCATGATCTGTGCCGATATCTGCCGTGACCATGCCCTGCTTTACCATTCCAGCGATCTCAATGATCCGCTGATTCATTATTTATCAAAGAAATCCTTCAGACGCTTTGAACGTGTCGGATGCTTCAGCTTTCTCAGTGCCTTTGCTTCGATCTGACGGATCCTTTCACGTGTGACATTGAATTCCTTGCCGACTTCTTCCAGTGTTCTGGTTCTGCCGTCATAGAGTCCGAATCTCAGTCTCAGTACCTTTTCTTCACGCTCTGTCAATCCGCTCAGGACATTATTGATCTCGTCCTTCAGCAGCTGGTTGTTTGCATACTGGTCAGGACTGAGCGCATCTTTATCCTCGATGAAATCTCCGAGATGGGAGTCATCTTCTTCGCCGATCGGTGTTTCAAGGGAAACAGGTTCCAGAGCGATCTTCTGGATCTCCCTGACCTTTTCAGGGGAGATGCCTTCCATATGCGCGCTGATCTCTTCCGGTGAGGGATCCCTGCCGAGTTCCTGGACAAGCTGTCTCTGGACACGCGTCAGTTTATTGATGGTTTCAACCATATGTACGGG
>DMBB01000196.1 GCA_003446295.1 Erysipelotrichaceae bacterium | reverse complement strand
TTGTGCTGGAAGAAGAGGATATCCGATATCTGGAAGAACTGTATCTTCCCCATCCGCTGAAGGGTCCTGTGCCTAGGCCTTGAAGAGAAATGAATGAAAAACCATGAAAATGCGATTCGGCCGTTTCCGGACCGGCAGTCTGTTTCAGAGTGAAATCGTGTTCTTTTTGCGATGAATAGGATATGATGACACATATGAAAGCTACAGCCGAAATGAAACTGACTGCTGCGGTGATCGTATTCGGTACGATCAGTCTTTTCGTACGCAGGATCCCGATGTCTTCCGGAGAGATCGCATTGTTTCGTGCGGTGCTTGCTGTTGTGCTGATCGGCATGTATCTTGTTATGACAAGGGATCTGGAAGGATTCCGGCATATCCGGAAACAGCTTCCGCTGCTTCTGCTGTCAGGCGCCGCAATGGGCTTCAACTGGATACTGCTGTTTGAAGCATACAGGTATACGACTGTTTCCGCCGCAACCTTAAGCTATTATTTCGCGCCTGTGATCGTGACTGTATTATGTCCGATCGTATTTCATGAAAAGATGTCAGTCAGGCAATGGATCTGTTTCATCATGTCTACATTGGGTATCGTTCTGATCACAGGAACGGGCGATATGAGTTCTGGCAGTTCCCATCTGACCGGAATTCTTTATGGGCTCGGTGCTGCATGTCTGTATGCGTTTGTCATTATGATGAATAAGATGATCCGGGGTGTAAGCGGCATTCACAGGACATTTCTGCAGTTTTTTGCGGCGATGATCGTTGTGTTTCCGTATGTGATGATGACCGGAGGGATCAGTTTTTCCGGGATGGGTACTGCCGGCTGGCTGTGCCTGCTGACTGTCGGTATCGTTCATACAGGCATTACATATTGTTTGTATTTTTCTGCATTAAAAGAACTGCCGGGTCAGAAAACAGCGATCCTCAGTTATCTGGATCCTTTGACGGCAGTTATGATCTCTGTATTGATATTGTCTGAACCGATCAGTACAGTTCAGATCCTTGGCGGATTATTGATCCTGGGCTTTACATTATGGAATGAACTCGGATCCTGATCATTTCTTCAGTTTCTGAGCGATGATCTTGAGAAGATATGTTTTCTTCCCTGCACCTGCAGGGAAGTTTTTTCCATATGGATAATGCCGGAAGAAACAAAGCAGGAACAGGATCACTGTCAGGATAAAGCATTCCTTCCCGTATATGAAATATGCAGGAAACAGGAAGAAGAACGGAATGCTGACGCCTCCGAGAGAAAAGTATCCTGAAATCAGAGTGATGATCAGGCCGGCTGCCAGAGACAGAAGTCCCCATGTCGGTGAGAATACAAACAGTGCAAGAGATGATGTGGCTACGGCTTTTCCGCCTTTGAACTGGTGCCAGAATGGCAGGCAATGTCCGAATGAAGCTCCGAGTCCAGCATAAAACAATATGATCCGTCCTTCTTCCGGGAACAGTTTATATGCCGCCAGCATTGCCAGTCCGCATTTCAGAAGGTCTCCGAACAAAACGATCAGGCCGGGTACGATACCTAGATGTGATGTGATGTTCGCCATACCGGGATTGCCCGATCCGCCCAGTTCTGAAGCGGGTTTGTGGGCAAAGGCATGTGAAACGATCTCGCCTGTGAGGATACAGCCCAGCAGATATGAGAATAACAGGACGATCAGTCTGTGAATCATATGAGTGTTCATGCATGTATTATAGACCTATTTATCCGAAACGGTCAGGCAGATGATCATTGAATTATGCATGAAAAAATCCTGCGCTGTGCAGGATTCAGTCCTCAAATTCAATTTTTCCGTCGTCCGACATGGATTTGACGCGGGCCAGTACTTCTACTTTATACCCCTTTTCTTTCAGTGTCTTCTCTCCGGGCTGGTATGTTTTGGCGACAACAGCTCCGCATCCTACAACTTCTGCTCCGGCCTGTTCACAGATACTGATGAGGGCTTTCATCGCTTCTCCGTTTGCCAGGAAATCATCCAGAATCAGAACCCGGTCATCTTTCTGCAGGTAGTTTTTGGCTACATGGACGGTATAATCAGCATTTCTGGTATAGGAATGTTCTTTTGCCTGATAGACGTCTGCCGACATGTTTGACGCAGCGGTCTTTTTCGCAAAGACGATCGGCAGATATCCGAAACTCCTGGAAGTAGACATTGCGATTGCAATGCCGCTTGCTTCGATCGTCATAATACGGGTCGGTGCGGTATCTTTAAATAATCTGTAAAATTCATCTCCGATCTGATCCATCAGTTTGACGTCGATCTGATGATTCAGAAAATTATCAATTTTCAGCACATCTCCCGGCAGAACTCTGCCATCTTCAATGATTTTTTGTTCCAGCAGTTTCATTGTTGGCCTCCTGTAATGCCTGTATACTAGCATAAAAATGGTTGTTATGGGCATAACCGGAGAATCTTATTTTTTATTTTTGCGGCATGATGATAAATCATATCTGGTTTCGGGCGGAAAAGATAAAAGCCTATCATGCTGTTTTTGAATAATACTCAACAATCCGACACGATTTGTTTCAGAAAAGTTCACATTGACTGAGTATTCTGATAACTGTAAACAGAAACAGGTTTACAGGAGGGACACCATGAATAGAAGAAATATGGAAAAACTGTTTGCCGGTTTAGCGGTAGTCCTGATGGCAGGATGTTCATCAGTAGGCGCTGCCCAGGCAGAGGAAAATACATCAGTTAAGAGTACTGAAACAGCAGCGGCTGAAACGGCTGATACAGCTGCAGTTTCAAAGAACAGCAGTCAGACAGAAAATACTGCGGTCAATGTTTCGGCAGCGGGCATGATGTCAGCAGATGACATTTTCACAGATCGTGATCTGGAACAGACAGCGGATCTGTCTTCTGCAGTAAACTATACGGTTTCTGACAATTCAGATATTACGATCACTGCAGAAGGAGTATATGTGATTTCCGGAACCGCAGAAAACTGTACGATCATTGTTGAGGCGGATTCTGAAGATAAGGTCCAGATCGTTCTTGATTCAGTCAGCATTACAAATACGGACAGTCCTGCGATCTATGTGAAGTCTGCGGATAAGGTGTTTGTAACGACCACTGATTCTGTCAGTACACTGAAAGTGACAGGTGCATTTGCAGCAGACGGAACGACTAATACGGACGCTGTTATCTTCTCTAAAGATGATATTGTGATCAATGGAACAGGTACACTGAATATCTCATCTTCAGACAACGGCATCACTTCCAAAGATGATCTGAAGATCACAGGCAGTACACTGAATATCACATGCACAGGAGATGCTCTTGAAGCAAACGATTCAGTGGCTGTAGCCGGAGGCAATATTACGATCGTCACAGATAAAGACGGTATTCACAGTGAAAATGATGAGGATGATACAGTCGGTTATGTTTACATCTGCGGCGGGACTCTGGACATCACAAGCGGTGATGACGGGATCCACGGCACAACGATCGTACAGATCGATGGCGGTACGATCACAGTGAATGCAAGTGAAGGCATAGAAGGAACTTATCTGCAGATCAATGATGGTACGATCGCTGTAAAAGCATCAGATGACGGGATCAATGCATCAAGAAAGTCAAGCTCCTATACACCGACGATCGAGATCACAGGCGGTGATCTGACCATTGAAATGGGCAGCGGTGATACAGATGCGATCGATTCCAACGGGAATCTCTATATCAGCGGCGGAAATATCAAGATCACTGCTCAGTTTGCGTTCGATTATGATGGTGCCGGACAGATGACAGGCGGAACAGTCATCGTCAACGGGACACAGATCACAACTCTGACCAACTCCATGATGGGAGGAGGAATGCAGGGCGGTTTCGGAGGCCAGCAGGGCGGTTTCGGAGGTCAGCAGGGTGGCTTCGGAGGCAAACAGGGCGGCTTTGGCGGTCCTAGAGGCGGTCACTGATATAACAGTTTCAGAGCCGGGTCATTGACCCGGCTTTTTCTTAACACAATCTTAACGGGGCGGACACCAATGTTAACACTGTCTTAATGCTTTGAATGATATACATAAATTACCGGAGGCAGCGGAGGTATATCATAATATGAAATCAGTATTGGTGATCGGCATGGGCCGTTTTGGAAGGCATGCAGCACGTAAACTGTATGATCTTGGCCATGATGTAATGGCAGTGGATATTAAAGAATCATCGATCAATGACGTGATTTCCTATGTGACATACGCACAGATCGGTGACAGTACAGACAGCAGGTTTCTTGGGAAGCTTGGTGTCAGGGATTTTGATATGTGCATCGTAGCGATCGGTGATGATTTTCAGAGCTCACTGGAAACCACCAGTCTGCTGAAAGAGCTTGGTGCCCGTTTTGTGGTGGCAAGAGCCTGCCGTGATGTTCATGCGAAGTTCCTTCAGCGCAACGGTGCAGATGAGGTCGTTTATCCAGAAGCACAGCTTGGAGAATGGATCGCATTCCGATTCGGGACGGAACATATTCTCAATTTTTTTGAGATCGACCAGGATACGGCTTTGTTTGAAGTGCAGGTACCCGCACCTTGGATCGGCAAAACACTTGGTCAGCTGGATGTCAGAAAAAAATACAGTGTGAATATTGTCGGAATCAAAGAAAACGGAAAGACAAATATTATGCTGACACCTGAAACACGGTTCACATCAGATACGTCTTTGCTTGTTGCAGGGGCCTATAAGGACGTTCAGAAGATGTTTAGCCGCAGATGAATGATCCGGGTATGCTATGATATCTATGGAATTTGTGCTGTTGGTTGGAACATGCATAATGATGGGCCTCGCATTGTACAGTGCCAACAAACTAAGCAGTTACCTGATTGATCTTCAGCTTCATCGTGTGAAAGAAGACGACACAACTGAAGAAAACCAACACCGATTTTTGCTGGAAAAGGATTTCGGTCATGAACGAAAGCGTATATCGAAGAAAATATCAGGATGAGCATATACTTGTATGCTTGTCATCTTCGCCTTCGAATGCGAAGGTGATTTTATATGCGGCCCAGATGAAGACATCACTTGATGCCAGGCTGACAGCCCTGTATGTACAGTCTCCTTCACCGTATTACGGCACTTCCAGTCAGGATGAAGAACGCTTAAAGCAGAATACGGAACTGGCTCGTGCGAACGGTGCTGATGTGAAATACATCAAGGGTGATGATATTGCTTTCCAGATCAGCCAGTTTGCGGAGGCAAACGGCATTACCAGGATCGTGATCGGACGCAGTATGCACAGAAGCGGCAAATGGCTGAAGCGTTCGCTTTTGGATCAGATTCTGAAATATGTGTCGGATATAGCAATCGATATCATTCCTGATAAGGACATGAAAACTTACAGTCTGAACCGTTTGGGCGGCCTGTTCGGGTTCTCCTGGATGGATCTTCTGAAGTCTGTGGCAGTATTTGCGGCAGTGACGCTGATCGGTGAAGTGTTTTATCTGAGTCATTTTTCCGAGGCAAATATCATCATGGTATTCATCCTTGGCGCTGTTGTTCTTTCACTTGTGACAGAGTACCAGATCTACAGTCTGATCAGTTCTACAGCAAGTGTTGTGCTGTTTAATTTTCTGTTTACCGAACCGCGTTTTACGCTGTTTGTATATGAAACAGGTTATCCGTTTACGTTCCTGGTCATGTTTCTGGTCTCGTTTATCACCAGCACGCTTGCAGTACGTCTGAAATACTCGGCTAAGCAGTCAGCTGAGACCGTCAACCGTACGATGATCCTTCTGGATACCAACAAGATGCTGGATCTTGCTGAAACTGAGGATGAGATCATTCATGCGACTCTGACACAGATCCGCAAGCTGCTCAAACGGGAAGTCCTGTATGCAAAGGAAGTGCAGAAGGGAGATCAGAAGTATCTGAATCTTCCGGTCCGCATCAACAGGATGGACATCGGCTGTTTCAGCGTTGATACAGCGGATCAGCCTCTGGATACAGATGAGATGAACATTGCCCAGTCGATCGTTTCAGAGTGCTCGCTGGCACTGACAAATATGTTCAACCGGCATGCGAGGGAACAGGCAGAGCTTGCAGCACAGAACGAAAAATACCGTGCAAATCTTCTGAGGACTATCTCTCACGATCTTAGAACACCGCTCACAGGCATATACGGCAATGCCAGCAATCTGCTGAACAGCGGAGATCAGATCGATCCGGTCATCAGAAATGAGATGTATCAGGATATGTTTGATGATTCAAGCTGGCTGATCGATCTTGTGGAGAATCTTCTTTCTGTTTCGAGGATGAATCAGGAAGAAGTAAAGCTTCAGATCCAGATCGAAGAGATCGGAGATATTATTGATGAAGCGCTCAGGCATATCAACCGGCTGAAGGACAGACACAGCATCGTGTTCCACAGATCTGATCCTGTGTTTGTTCAGGTTGACGGCAAACTGATCGTTCAGGTGATCATCAATATCGTCAACAATGCGATCAAGTATACACAGGAACATTCACGTATTGAGATCAGTTATGAACAGGCAGGGAATAAACTTCTGGTGAAAGTTGCTGACAACGGTCCGGGTGTTCCTGACGATCAGAAGGAAAAGATCTTCGATATCTTCTACAGCTGCGGGAATGAAGTCTCCGACAAATCAAGGAGCAGCGGACTGGGCCTTTACTTGTGCAGAACCATTGTAGAAGCGCATCAAGGGGAAATATATGTGTCGGATAATGATCCGCATGGAGCAGTATTTACATTTACACTTCCGGTGAATGAGGTGAATATCAATGAAACAGATCCAGATATTGACAATAGAAGATGACAATTCGGTCAGAAACCTGATCTCTTCGACATTGTCCATGCATGAATATAATGTGCTCACGGCTGCGAACGGAGCATCCGGGATCATGCTGGCGTCATCGCATCAGCCGGATATCATTCTGCTTGATCTGGGACTGCCGGACATGGACGGGATCGAAGTAATACGAAGAGTGCGTACATGGTCGCAGATACCAATCATTGTTCTGAGTGCACGCAGTGAAACAGCAGACAAGATCGAAGCATTGGATGCCGGCGCAGATGATTATCTGACAAAGCCGTTTTCTGTAGAGGAGCTGATGGCAAGGATACGGGCAGCCCAGAGAAGATCGGTTCTGATGAAAAAAGAGTATCCGGAGAACCCGGAATTTGTGAATGGGAAGCTCAGAATCGATTACGCTGCAGGACTTGCATATCTGAATCAGAATGAACTGAAACTGACGCCGATCGAATATAAGCTGCTCTGTCTGCTTGCTGTGAATATCGGCAAAGTATTGACGCGGAACTATATCATCAGAGAGATATGGGGGAGTGCATCGGAAAATGATTCCGGTTCGCTGAGAGTGTTCATTACATCATTGAGGAAGAAACTGGAGACGGATGACAGTGAACAGAGTATGATCCAGACACATGTCGGGATCGGATATCAGATGATACGTCTCTGATCATGAGTAAATCAACAGCGTTGTATTTCTGAACATAGGTGTTATGTACGGAAATACAGCGCGTTTTCATAAATTTCATACAGGCTTCCGATTTACCGGAGAATACAGTGTGGTATCAATGACGCAGGTGATTCAAATCTGTATAATGTAGTTCAAAGAAAGGGCAGTTGTATTATGAAGTTTGATAAAGATCTGTTTATTAAGCATCTCCAGGGTATGGTACAGATCCCTACCGTTTCCAGCAGTGATCCTGAAAAGACACGTGTCGAAGAATTCAAAAAGCTGCATGCGTATCTGGAAGAAGCTTATCCGTTGGTGCATCGTACATTAAAGCGGGAAGTGATAGGCAAATGTGCCTTGTTGTATACATGGAAGGGAACCGGGAAGTCTGAGCAGCTTCCGCTCCTGATGACAGCACATCAGGATGTTGTTCCCGAAGGAGATCATGCAATGTGGAAATATCCTCCTTTTTCAGGTCATCTGGATGAGGAAGGCATTCTGCATGGCAGAGGAACAACAGATTCCAAGTGCAATATCCAGGCATATCTGGATGCTTTGGAACTGCTGATCGCAGATGGATTTGTTCCTGATTATGATCTTTATCTTGCGTTCGGATATAACGAGGAGATCATGGGCGGACCCGGTGCTGCCGGACAGATCCTGCATGATGAATTGAAAAGCAGGGGCGTCCAGCTCGGTATGGCAATTGATGAATGCGGCGGTGTTTCCCGCAGGGAAGACGGCAGCTATGTTGCCACCATATTCGTTTCTGAAAAAGGTTATGCCGACCATGAATTCTATGTGGATGATAAAGGCGGTCATTCAGCATATCCGCCGGTACATAATGCGCTCGGCAAACTCGGCAAGGCGATCTATGATCTGGAATGCAGCCGTATGGCTCCGCATCTGTGTGAGCCTGTGATCCGTCAGATGAAGGCGTCCGCACCGTTCATTGAGGGGGATTATAA
>DMBB01000111.1 GCA_003446295.1 Erysipelotrichaceae bacterium | reverse complement strand
CTTCAGCTCTGACAGTGACAGGCGCGTTCAATACACTTACCGCCAAAGCAAGACTGAACAGTAGATTTGCTGTCCGCTTCATGATATTTTCCTTTCTCTGTTTCGTGACCAATGATTCCTCATTAGCATCATTTTCTACAATAATTATATTCTTTTAGCTGTATTTCTCCATGTTATCTGTGGCTTTTTCTTATGGCAGCATTTCTTCCGCCGCACATGCGTAATCAGATACACAGTATTATTCTGATTGCAGTACAGTAAAAAAATATCCGAAATAACCAGACTGAGTACTCATTGCTATTATGATTAACGGTTCTAACTTCAGCATCAAAACTGCAGAACTTTATGCATGCTTCTTTGTTCAGGCAAATTTTCATGCAGGTTTTCCTTTTTTCTGTGTTAGTCTTTATTCATATTATGGTCTTTTTCCAACTCGATAAGGAGCATTCAAAAATGTATAAAGAGTCAGATATGAAGCATTTTATCCTTCCGGTTCCAAGTAAGTTCAGAAAAATGATTCTGGTTTTTTCGCTATTATGCACAATACCTGTATCCCTGACTGATGTCCATGGCGAGGAAAATCAGACGGAACCCGAAATGACAGCCGAAACTGAACCTGAAATCAAAACAGAAACTGAGCCGGAAGACGAAGCAGAACCCGAACCATCGCAACCGGATCCCTCAACGGAAGGATCAGATGAAACCGGCAAAGAAACGGGTGAACAGCCGGTTGAAGAACCCGAACCGGTCACGGAAGATCCTGCAGATGAAATCAGTACTGTTTCAAGCAATGGCAGATGGGTCCATGATTCATACGGATGGTGGTACAGAAGATCAGACGGATCATACCCGGCTGGTGAGTGGCTCAAGGTCAACGGACTTTATTATCATTTTGACTCCAGAGGCTATATGCAGACAGGTTGGATTTCCCTGAATGGCAGCTGGTATTATCTTAGCAGCAGCGGCGCGATGGCCTCATCGGCATGGGCAGGCAGCTATTACCTGAAAGCCGATGGCAGAATGGCTGTCAGTGAATGGGTTGACAACGGAAAATACTATGTCGGTGCTGACGGCAGATGGGTCAAGGCGAAATGGGTCCGCAACTCACACGGATGGTGGTATCGCAATCCGGACGGAACATATCCGGCTGATGCGTGGCTTGAACTCAGCGGAAAATATTATCATTTTGACTCCAAAGGCTATATGCAGACAGGATGGATTCATACTGACGGCAGCTGGTATTATCTCCGCAGCAGCGGCGCAAGGGCTTCATCGGTATGGGTTGGTAACTATTATCTGAAAGCCGATGGCAAAATGGCTGTCAATGAATGGGTTGATAACGGAAAATACTATGTCGGCTCTGACGGCAAATGGATCAGATACTACGGCATTACTGGCTGGCAGAAAACCAAAGACGGATGGTGGTATTCACGCGGCGACGGAACATATCCGGTATCTGAATGGGAGTACATCAACAATCATTACTACTATTTCAACAGCAGCGGCTACATGAAGACCGGATGGTTAAGACTTGGATTCAAGTGGTATTACCTCAGCAATTCAGGCGCGATGCACACCGGATGGCTCCTTTACAACAAACAATGGTATTACCTGAAAGATAATGGTGAAATGGCATGCAACGAAGTCATCGATGATTACTATATAGATGAAAACGGTGTATGGCAGAAAGAATACAGCCGCAGGCTTACCCTTGCGGAGGGTGTAAGCAGCGACAACATATTCATGAAAGGCATTGATATCAGTTCATGGCAGGGAAACATCGATCTTTCCTATTATCAGGACGGCTTTGTTATCATCCGTGTCTCATGGGGAACACATGAAGACAAGCTTGCCAGAAGAAACATGGATCTTTGTGAAGAACTCGGAATCCCTTATGGCGTATATGTGTACAGCTATGCCCTCAGTGATGATGTGGCCGTTGAAGAAGCAGATTTTCTGCTGGACATCATTGAAGGAAGAAATATTCAGTGCGGTGTCTGGTTCGATATGGAAGATTCAGACGGCTATAAAGCAAGAAACGATATCGATCCGGAGGACGAGGTGATCTCAACCATGTGCAGAGCTTTCTGTGACAGAATTACAGAAGCCGGATATCATGCTGGTATTTATGCTTCATACAACTGGTTTGAGAACTATATTACTGGCTGTGACCAGTATGATAAGTGGGTTGCCCATTGGGGTGTTAACAACGGTGAGCTGAACCGCAATCTTTCTGATATGGGAGTGATCCACCAGTACACCAGTGAGCCGCTGGACAAGAATGTCATGTATGTTGATATCAGTCATTTCTCAGTTGGAAATGAAGAATCCAGGTAAATCATTTTAAGAGAGTGTTAAAACAGCCAGCCCTGTATCGGGCTGGCTGAGTGTTTTTTTTGGGATCTGCCGGTTATCCTGTGTTACAGACGGATATGATCAGCTTTTGACAATTGAGCCGATTACCGGGATCTGATAATTACTGACGATCGTCATCAGATCATTCACATTCGCGTATTTTGTTTTTTCTGTTTCGGCAAC